>JAAYHN010000226.1 GCA_012735395.1 Alcaligenaceae bacterium
GGCCTGCGGGCTATGTTTGGCGGATATGGCGGTTTTACGTTTGGCAGTTTTTTTATGGGTCTGGTTTATATAGCCGTCGGAGCCCTAGTGGCAAGAATCTTGTGTGAATTAATGATTGTACTTTTCAAAATTAACGTAGCACTCCAAGAGCTTCGTCAAAAGTCATACTAATGTCTAATAACTCAATCAAGTAACGTAGCTTAGTCAATGAAACTACGTATGTAACACTTAAATTTGACTGAATTTCTCCCCCTAATACCGCAGCAATTCATTACCAGTACGACGGGCCCAACATTCCATCACCTGAATACAATAGGCATAAATCGGCAACACCGGAGCAGCATTTGAAAATCTATTATATCGACGCTGAAAATATTGGCATAAACATGCTAAATGAATTAACGATTTCCATCCTCGATAGAGTTTTCGTATTCACAAACTCAGAAAACCTAAAATCCACATGCAGCAATGTTCTGTTAAGCTGTGTAAGCGGCTATCCATCAGGACCAAATCAAGCGGATTTTTACATCATTGCCCATTTATCCAATGTTCTATCGCACTTATCAAAAGCAGAAAAGAAAGCAATAGAATTCAATCTTTATTCCAAAGACCAAAACCTTTGGAAAGCTTTTGAATTTCAATGCTTACTTGCTGGCGTAAAATCTAACGCTCCGCATATTGTTATAGAGAATGAAACCAGTAACGCGATAACAACAGTCAACACCTATATTGAGGAAAAAATTCTCAAGCTGATGTCTCAACCTATCACCTCAACTGAAATACAACGTGAGCTAAAAATCCCACAATCCGAATTTACTTCATCGTTCAATCAACTTATAAAAACAGGCAAAATCAAGCGTTCGGAAAGCTCAAAAAAACATTGGTTGCAAGTTAAAAACACATAAAAAAACCCTTTCCATAAATCATACGGAAAGGGTTTCTTTAAACCTGAAACAATCAGCTAATATCAATCAGCACGATAGTTAGGGGCTTCTTTGGTAATTTGCACATCGTGCACGTGAGACTCACGGACACCGGCCGAAGTAATTTCAACGAACTCGGGCTTGGTACGCATGTCATCGATGGAAGCACAACCACAATACCCCATGGAGGCACGAATACCACCCACCAGTTGATAGATAATAGCCAGTACGCTGCCTTTATAAGGCACGCGACCTTCAATACCTTCGGGAACCAGTTTGTCTGTATTATTGGACGCTTCCTGGAAATAACGGTCGGCAGAGCCTTTTTCCATCGCGGCCAGACTGCCCATGCCACGGTAAGACTTGTAAGAACGGCCCTGGAACAGAACCACTTCACCGGGGGCTTCTTCGGTACCGGCAAACATGCCGCCCATCATGCAGGCATAAGCACCAGCCACCAGGGCTTTGGAAACGTCTCCGGAATAACGGATACCGCCGTCAGCGATTAAAGGCACGCCAGTACCTTCAAGTGCCTTGGCGACATCGGAAATAGCGGTGATTTGCGGCACACCGACACCAGCCACGATACGGGTGGTACAAATAGAGCCCGGGCCAATCCCCACCTTGACGCCATCAGCACCGGCCTCTACCAGCGCTTTGGCAGCGGCTGCCGTGGCAATATTACCGCCAATGACATCTACTTTAGGATAGTTTTGCTTGACCCAACGCACGCGATCCAATACACCTTGCGAGTGACCATGAGCGGTATCTACAATAATAACGTCAACACCAGCCGCAGCCAGTTTGGCCACACGTTCTTCGGTGCCTTCACCCACACCTACCGCTGCGCCAACACGCAACTGGCCGAAAGCGTCTTTGCAGGCAAAGGGGTGCTCGGTATTTTTAACGATATCTTTAACGGTAGCCAAACCACGCAATTCAAAATTGTCGTTCACGATTAACACGCGCTCAAGGCGGTGTTTGTGCATAAGGGTTTGGGCTTCATCAAGCGTACTGCCTTCACGCATGGTAACCAAACGGTCCTGCGGTGTCATGACATTTTTGATGGGCTCGTTGTAGCGGTCTTCAAAACGCAGGTCGCGGTTGGTAACAATACCCACCAGCTTGCCATTTTCAACAACCGGCAAGCCGGAAATACCGTTTTGCTTTTGCAATTCGATGGCATCACGAACGGTCATGGTTGGCGTTACCGTGATGGGATCAATCACAATACCAAATTCATGACGTTTGACACGGGCCACTTCACGGGCCTGTTCATCTGCCGTCATGTTTTTATGAATAATACCAATACCACCTTCTTGTGCCATGGCTATTGCCAGGCGTGACTCGGTAACCGTATCCATGGCTGCAGACA
>JAAYHN010000227.1 GCA_012735395.1 Alcaligenaceae bacterium
TGGTGCCGGGAGATCTTATTGATCTTTATGTTTCTTTCGAGTATCGCAAGCGGCAAATCACCGCACCTTTGTTGCAGGGGGTACTGGTAATGGCAACGGGCAGGCAAAGCCGCAGCGGTTTACCGGAAAATGCAGAAAATGCCCATGAGCAAAGTTATTCAACAGTCACGCTGGATACAGCCCCTGAAGAGGCGGCCAAGCTGGTGGCGGCAAGGCAATCGGGCACGATAACCGCCCTGTTAAGAAACCCCGAAGATGGAAAGGCCACCCAAAAAGGTGTACGGGGGGATTTGGCCAGTATTCTGGGCATTGCCACGCCACCACCGTTAATCGTTAGAAAACCGGCCGTGATTTATGGTGATGATGCGGCCAGAAAACTGCCCAAACTGGCGGTGGCTCCTTCAAGCGAAACCGTGAAACGGGACGAACGTGGGGTTTTTGAGCTTCCTGTCCAGGAAGATATTGTCAGTGCCTGGATCAATTCATTACCGGAAGCGGTCAATGCCAGTGAAAACAATTCGTCGGATTTAGCTACTGGGCAGCAAGCATTATATTGAAGTGGAGTAAAGCAATGTATTTAAGAAAAACAATGAAGGTAATGTTGTTGGTTATCGGTGTCTTATGGCAGCCATGGGCGGTTTTTGCAGCGGAAACCGTAATTAATCTGGGCTTGAATATTGGTGATATACGGGTGTTGCCCATTGATGGGGTGGCCAGGGTGGCGGTAGGCGACAGTAAAGTGGTGAATGCGGTTACTGATGATGACCGGGAAGTTATCCTGTTTGCCAAAGACCAGGGGCAAACCACCCTGGAAATCTGGAATACACAGGGTGAACGAAAAAGTTATCAGGTGGTTGTTAAGGCCGCTGAAGAACAGAAACTGTTGCAGGATATCCGCCGTATTTTAATTCGTATTCCCAAAGTCAGGGCCAATGTTGTAGGAGACAAGGTCATTGTTGAAGGGGATAGTTTAAGTGATGCCGACCGGGAAAGGGTACTTACGCTTGCAAAACATTATCCGCAAATCATAGATATGACCAGCCAGGTTGGTTGGGATCAGATGGTCTTGCTGGATGTGCAAATTCTTGAACTGCCCCGTAATTATTTACATGACCTGGGCGTAAACTGGAGTGCCACCTCAACGGGTGGCCTGAATGCGGGCCTGGTTTGGGATGCGGCCTCTTCCAGTAGTTTGCTTGAAAGGGTTGGAGAGCCGGTATTGAATGCACCGTTTCCCATGAATCATCCAGCCGGTTATTTTGGTGTCAGTGCCATGCTGTCTTCCAGTATTCAGGCAATGGCCAGCCAGGGAGAGGCGGTGATTCTGGCGCAACCGCAGCTTATGGCCCGCAGCGGGGCCACGGCCGAGTTCCTGGCCGGGGGTGAGGTCCCTTATTCGGTCAGTGATAATAATGGCAATACGCAAACCATTTTCAAACCTTATGGGGTCAGTTTATATATTACGCCACGCATTGAAAAAAACGGTACGGTGCGCTCGAAAATCAATGTCGAGGTCAGCTCGGTAGATGCTTCCTTTAATCTGGCTGGCGGGCCGGCACTTAAAACACGCCGGACCTCCACCGAGTTTAATGTGCGTTCGGGTGAAACATTGGTACTGGCCGGTTTTATTTCGCGCGACCAGGTACAGGGCAGCCACAAGGTGCCTGGCTTTGGTGATACGCCTATTCTAAGTGCCTTATTCAAATCACGTAAATTCCAGAATAATGAAACGGAGCTGGCCATTTTTGTCAGGCCTGTCGTGGTATCTGCCGATAACAAAGACCTGCAGAAAAGGGTGGACCGTTCCAGGCTTATCCTTGACAGCACGTTTGAAGCGAGTCCGGTTCTTAATGTGCATGTGGGAAATGAGCAGTCACAGGATAGTGCCAGGATTGAAGAAACAGAACAGGCAAAAGTACGTAAATGGAAAGATAACGAATTGAAAAACTCCATCTGGAATCCGGTTCTGAAGGGTCCCGTACGCGGTATTAAATTTAAACCTGCTACTTTATAGGGGCCTTGATATGCTTAGAATGGAAATGCAGTTTGAAGATGGGAAGACCGAATTTCTGGAGCAGGCCTTGCCGTTTGAGATTGGCCGCCAGGCAACATGTGAATTACGTCTACGTAGCTGGCGCGTGGCTAAAAGGCACGCCCGGCTGGAAAACAGGGATGCAGGGGTCTTTATTGAAGACCTGGGCGCTATTTCAGGAACCATGCTTAACGGCCAAAGAATAAACCAATATGGTCCCTTGCAGGAGGGTGATGAAATTATCATTGGCCCTTGCCTGATCAAAATCAGGCAGGTCATGGTACGGCAAGCGGAAAGCGTTGATGCAAATATTGTCATGCATGATGCCGTGTCAAAAAGTCCCATGCAACAGGCTGAATATTCTGAACTAGCTACCTCTCATAAAGAAAATACATCAAAACCGGACATACCAGCCAGCCAGGCATTTTCTTATGAATTGATGCAATGCCTGTCCATACGCAGGCAATTGCATGCCGCCTTGCTGGAGGCACTTGATTTACGCCGTCGAGATGTTTCCATGATGAGTGACCAGGCCTTAAGAAATGAGGCCGGTAATTTGCTTGACGATATCATTTTGAAAAATACGGAAATACCGGCAGAAATGGACAGGGGGCAGCTTAAGCAGGATGTGCTTGATGAAGCTGTCGGGCTGGGTCCTTTGGAACCCTTGTTAAAAGATAAAACCATTAGTGAAATAATGGTTAACCGTTATGATGAAATCTATGTGGAAAGAAACGGGCGCTTGCACCGGCATGGTTCTGCGTTCAGTAGTGAACAGGCGGTGACGGGGGTTATTGACAGGATAGTGGCCCCCATAGGCAGGCGTATTGATGAAAGTTCACCTATGGTGGACGCGCGTTTGGCAGACGGCTCCCGGGTTAACGCGATTATTCCGCCGGTTGCCTTAAGAGGTGCCAGCATTACCATCAGAAAATTTCCGCAGCATCGACCCACCATGGATGATTTGCTGAAACTGGGTTCGCTTGACAGCTGCATGAGCCGGTTCCTGGCCGATTGTGTGCGGTTTCGCAAAAACATGATTGTTTCCGGAGGAACCGGTTCAGGTAAAACAACTTTGCTGAATATTCTTTCCAATTGTATTCCCGAGCATGAACGTATTGTCACGATCGAAGATGCGGCCGAGTTACGGCTTAACCATGAACATCTGGTGGCACTTGAGGCACGCCCTGCCAACCTTGAGGGCAGGGGGCAGGTTCTTATCAGGGACCTGGTGCGTAATGCCCTGCGTATGCGGCCAGACAGGATTGTGGTGGGTGAGTGCAGGGGGGCGGAAGCGTTTGATATGCTCGGGGCCATGAATACCGGTCACGAAGGCTCTCTTACCACCTTGCATGCAAACTCGCCACGCGATGCCCTGTCACGCCTTGAAACCATGATTTTAATGGCAGGCATGGATTTGCCGTTAACTGCCGTACGGGAACATATTGCAGCCAGTATCGAGTTTATTGTGCAGCAAACCCGTTTGTCCAATGGGCGTCGGGTGGTTACCTCCATTGTAGAGGTGGCCGGAATAGAAAGCGGTGTGATTAAAACCCAGGAAATTTTCAAGTATGAACGGGCCGGAGAGGGAGGGTTCACGGGAGCCGGCATTATTCCCGATTGTTTTGAGCGCATGAGAAGTGAGGGTTTTGAGCTTGACCCGGCCATATTCAGCCAGCATTCGGCTGCTTCACAAAGTATGGCCTCTTTTAATGATGCCGCAGGTTCTTGAAACAGGCCTGTTATATAAATGTAAATGGATAATTTTATGCTTTGGTTCGTATTGCTTTCGTCCTGCGTGGCGGTAGCCATTTTATTCGGTTTTTCTTTACGCTGGATGTTTGCCGGTTTCAAGAAGTACGAGACGGGTTTCAAACAGTTGACGCAAAAAAACCTGAGCGATTTTTTTCTGTTCTTTGATCCTTTGCAGCTTTGGACAAGCGCAATATTGCTCTGTCTTTTCACCGTTTTGCTGGCCTGGCTGTTGTTTGATAGCGTTGTGCTGGCGGTTTTGGCCGGTAGTGTCATGCTATTGGCACCCCGTTATGTTTTATCAGTTTTGCGGCAGCGTCGCCTGGACCTTTTTGACCGGCAATTACCCGACATGCTGCTGTCTCTTTCGGGAGCTTTACGGGCAGGTACCGGGGTACAGAATGCGTTGAAACTGCTGGTTGAAACGGCACCTGTTCCATTGTCACAGGAAATAGGCCTGGTGCAGCGTGAACAGCGTCTTGGCGTTTCTTTTGAACAGGCACTGGATAACCTGGCACAACGCATGCCTTCCGAAGCAACCGGTCTGGTGGTGTCGGCATTAAAAATCGCAACCCAGAGTGGCGGTAACCTTTCAGAAGCGTTGGACAGAATCTCCCTTACCTTACGTTCCCGCATCCAGATTCAGGGGCGTATCAAGGCGCTCACTTCACAAGGGAAAATGCAGGCCTGGGTTATGTCCAGCCTGCCGCTTGGCTTAATGCTGGTGCTTAATATGATTGACCCTGAGTCCATGCATTATTTATGGAGTACGCCCATGGGCTGGGCTGTATTGGGAGTGATTGCCGTGCTTGAAGTGGCAGGTGCCTGGATGATACGAAGAATAATCTTGATTGATATTTAGGAGATAGCCATAATGTTCTGGGCAAGTTCCATCGCGGCGGGTATTTGTTTGTGCCTGTGCATCTATCTGCTGTTACGGCCAGGCATGACGCCTTCTTCATTGCAAACAGGCTCTTCTTTTTCACTAATGGTAAGGTTGGTCTGGCCTTGGGTAGACAAACTGGCTGAGGTAATTGCACCTTTTTTATCATGGAAATTTCGCCTGAAAATAGAAAAAGAATTGTGTTTTTCTGGTTTGGGGCAGAAATTTTCTTATAAGCATATCGCTGCATTTCAGCTCCTGTCTTGTTTAGTGGCTTTTTTACTGGTTTTATTGCTTGCCGTGGTTTTGCTGGGGGCGTCGTTCGATCTTGCTGTTTTAATATCGCTTCTGGCTGGTATGCTGTGTAGCTGGTTGCCCAGGCACCAGATACGTATACTGGCTAACAAGCGGCAGCGGCTTATATTGAAAGCGTTTCCATTCATGCTTGATATGACAACCCTGTGTGTTGAATCCGGGCTCAATTTGCAGGGGGCATTAATCCAGGCCGCCCGCTTAAGTCCGGAAGGGCCATTAAGGCAAGAGCTCAGGCATGCCTTGAATGATATGCGTGCAGGGATGCCCAGGCTTGATGCCCTGCGTAATATGTCTGACAGAACCGGGGTTCAGGAACTTAAACAATGGGTGTCTGCAATGGCTCAGGCTGACTCTTTGGGAATGGGGCTGGGGCCCATATTGCGGGCACAATCCGATCAACGTCGTTCAGAGCGTTTTTTACGGGCAGAAAAACTGGCGATTGAGGCCCCGGTAAAAATGCTTTTTCCACTGGTGCTTTGCATTTTTCCCTGCACTTTTATTGTGCTGGCTTTTCCAATTGGCATGAAATTGCTTAATTCAGGGCTTGCATAGTGAAACTGTATTATGCCACCACATTTTTTAAACGGATGAAAGGCTTGTTGGGCAGAAAAGCGCTATCTGAAAATGAAGTGCTGCTGATCAGTCCCTGTAATAGCGTACATACCTTTGGCATGCGCTTTCCCATATGTGTCGTTTTTCTTGGTTCACAAAAACAGATATTGAAAATCGTGCCCTGTTTACGGCCATGGCGTTTTTGTTTCTGCCCTCGTGCAAGCTGCGTTCTGGAGTTGACAGTGGGTTTGGTTAACAATAAAGAGCAGGCTGCTTTGTTGCTGGAGCGGATTTTTTCTGGATAAAGCCTGTTTTAAATTAAAAATGTCTTAAAAACAGAAGCCATATATATAGGGTTTATCGTAGAATTGAATGCAAAATATATATAAGTATTTATAAATGGTTTTCTACAGGATATTATTAAAACATCACTTTTTTATCCGGTCTGTTTTAAGTCAATATCAATGGCTGGTTCAGTTTTCTAATTCATAATTATTTAGCAGGGACAAAAATGAGCTATAAAGCACCAATTGCAGATATTAAATTTAACCTGAAAGAAATGGGGTTGCTGGAAGAAGTTTTACCGCTGCCAGGGTACGAAGAAATCTCAGATGAGCTGGTTGATGCCGTACTTGAAGAAAATGCCCGTTTTGTTGAAGAAGTGATTGCACCGCTTAATGTGGTGGGAGACCGTACCCATTCCGTGTGGTCTGATGGCCAGGTTACCACCCCCAAAGGTTTTAAAGAAGCATTCGGTTTGTTTTCTGCCGGGGGATGGCAGGGCATGCAGCATGAGCCCGAGTTGGGTGGACAAGGTTTTCCCAAAGTTGTTGCTGCCGCCAGCTCTGAAAACCTGAATGCGGCCAATCTTTCTTTTGCCCTGTGTCCGCTGCTCACTGACGGCGCGATCGAGGCCATTACCCAGGTTGGCACCCAAGAACAAAAAGAAAAGTTCATTCCACCCATGCTGGAAGGTCGCTGGACAGGAACCATGAACCTGACAGAACCCCAGGCTGGCTCTGATCTGGCCTTGCTTAATTCAAAGGCTGTCAAGCAAGATGATGGCAGCTACCGTATTACAGGTCAAAAAATATTTATTACTTATGGTGAACACGATATGGCTGAAAATATCGTGCACCTGGTATTGGCACGCACGCCTGATGCACCGGCAGGGGTTAAAGGCATTTCCCTGTTTATCGTTCCCAAATTTCTGGTCAATGAAGACGGCAGCCTGGGTAAACGCAATGATGTCTGGTGTGCTTCCATAGAAGAAAAACTGGGTATTAATGCCAGCCCGACAGCCGTGCTCTTGTTTGGTTCGGGCAAGGGAGAGGCGGGTGAAGGGGCGGTTGGCTACCTGATAGGGCAAGAGAATCACGGGCTGCAATATATGTTTATCATGATGAATGCGGCCCGTTATAACGTAGGGATACAGGGTATTGCCGTTTCAGAACGGGCCCTGCAGCATGCGCAGGCATATGCACAAGAACGGCTCCAGGGGAATGCGCTGGAAGGGTCTGCAGGGCCTGTTTCCATTATCAATCACCCCGATGTACAGCGTATGCTTGCCACCATGCGTGGCCTCACAGAAGGGGCCCGTGCCATTTCTTTTTTTGCGGCAAAGTCTAATGATCTGTCATTGAGCCACCCCGATGAAACCGTTCGCAACCGGAATAAAGCGGTCTATGAGTATCTGGTGCCCATCGTGAAAGGGTTTTCTACCGAATTGGCCATTGAAGTAAGCTCCCTGGGCGTACAGGTACATGGCGGTATGGGCTTTATAGAAGAAACGGGAGCGGCACAGTATTATCGTGATGCCCGTATTCTGTCAATTTATGAAGGTACCACAGCAATCCAGGCCAATGATTTTGTTGGTCGTAAAACATTGCGTGATGGCGGGGCGGTTGGTAAAGAATTTGTCAAGGCCATGCAGGAAACCGTACAGGAACTGGAACAGGTAGCCAGTAACCGGCAGCTGGCATTTATTGCTGCACAGCTAAAAGTGGCCATTCAAGCCTATGATGCCAGTATCAATTATGTGCTTGAAGCAGCAAAAGAAAATAAGCTGCGTGCCATTTATGCGGGCAGTGTTCCTTACCTGATGCTTTCCGGTTATGTGCATGCCGGGTGGCAATTGGCCCGTGCCGCATTGAAATGCCAAAATCGTACCGAAGAGTTTTATAAAAATAAAATGGCAACGGCCGTATTCTACGCTGCGCATTTACTACCTCGTGTGTCGGCACTGTCCGCTTCTGTTCTGGCTGGTGAGCAAACAGAAGAAAGTTTGTCTTTATATGTATAACGGTAATATGAACATTATTATTTATTATTTATGTTTATATGAATAATTTGCCATAATTAAAAAACATATCCGGTCTGGCTTAAAGCCAGGCCATTTATTGATAAAGGAGAAATTATGAGCGCGTTACGTTTGGGTGATACAGCCCCTGATTTTGATCAGGATTCATCAATTGGTCCTATCAATTTTTATAATTACTTAGGTGATAGTTGGGGGATTCTGTTTTCTCACCCTGCCGATTTCACGCCGGTTTGTACGACCGAACTTGGTTTTACAGCGAAATTGAAAGATGAGTTCGATAAACGCAATGTAAAAGTACTGGCCCTGTCTGTTGATGATGCCGACTCCCATAACAAATGGGTTGAAGATATTAACGACACACAAAGCACAACAGTGAATTTCCCCATCATCGCAGACGCTGATCGCAAAGTATCAGAACTATATGACATGATTCACCCAAATGCGAGTGCGACGGTAACCGTGCGTTCGGTATTTATTATTGATCCGGCAAAAAAAGTACGCCTGACTATTACTTATCCAGCCAGCACTGGCCGTAACTTTAATGAAATTTTAAGGGTGGTTGATTCCTTGCAGTTAACTGACAGCCATAGTGTTGCAACGCCAGTAAACTGGGAAGATGGGCAAGACGTGATTATTGTTCCTTCATTGAAAGACCCAGAGGTGCTTAAACAGAAATTCCCTAAAGGGTTTACTGAAGTGCGTCCTTACTTACGTATCACGCCACAACCAAATAAATAATAGAAATAAAACCTCTATTTTATAAGAGGGTTTTTTCAAAACAGCCTGGGCCAGATATTATATCCGGCCCAGGCTGTTTTTTTGAACATTTACCAGATTTGCCTGTCTTAATTATCAGGGTATATTTTTATTTCAGGAATAAAAGCATGGGTATCATAAAGCGCCATGCCAGTCTGGCTGGCTTTTTCGGCTTTCTTCTGCTGTGTATTGTGTTGTTGTTTCATGGGGCCAATACGGTTTATGCAAAAGATACAATAGCCTATCAACAATTACTGTCTTTACAGGACAGTGAAGGGAATATGGCAGCCAAATGGGTGCAAAAGGGGCAGCCAACGTTGGTTAAATTATGGGCAAGCTGGTGTCCTTTATGTTTGTCCGAGCTTGAAAGCACACAAGCCTGGGTGACAGACCCGCGTTTTGCAAATGCCAATCTGCTGACAGTGGTTTCGCCCGGAAAATTGTCTGAAAAGTCACTGCCTGATTTCAAGCGGTGGTATGCGGGGTTGAATTACCCGGACTTGCCGGTGTTGCTGGATCCAGATGGAAGCGTAATTAAAAATACCAGTGTGGCGGTTTATCCAAGTTGGGCTGTATATGATAAAGAGGGGCAGCTTGCCCGTGTTGTTAAGGGTAGTATTACGGCAGAGCAGGCTTTGGCTCTGGTCAAAGACCATGCGACAGATCTTAAAAAAGTAACTCCAACGTTTTATAAACCGGTTAAAAATAAAACCTCTACAGCAATGAATTTTGAAACGATCTATCTGGCAGGTGGGTGTTTCTGGGGTGTAGAAGCTTACTTTGAGCGGATTCCCGGTGTGGTGGATGTGGTTTCGGGTTATGCCAACGGGCGTACCGAAAACCCAAGTTACCAGGATGTGCTTTATCGTCAAACGGGGCATGCTGAAACGGTTAAAGTCACTTATGATGCCGACCTTTTGAGTTTGCCAGATATCTTGCAATACTATTTTCGGGTGATTGATCCTACCCTTTTAAACAGGCAGGGAAATGATCGTGGTACACAGTACCGTACAGGTGTTTATTATACTAAACCCGCAGAAAAAGCGATTGTCCAGAAAGCGGTGGAACAGGAGCAAAAGAAATATCGTAAAGCATTGGTAGTAGAAAACCAGCCATTGGTTCATTTTTATGATGCAGAAGAATATCACCAAGACTATCTGGCTAAAAATCCTAATGGTTATTGCCATATCGATTTAAACAAGGCCTATATTCCTTTGGAGAAAACGGCTTCAGTAAAAGAGGATGGAAGTACCTGGGAAAATTTTCAAAAACCAAGTGAACAGGTTTTACGGGATCGCTTAAGTAAAGAGCAATATCGCATAACCCAGGAAAATGGCACCGAGCGTGCATTCAGTCATGAATACGATCATTTGTTTGAGCCAGGCCTATATGTAGATGTTGTTAGTGGCGAACCTTTATTCAGTTCGAAAGATAAATATGATTCAGGTTGTGGTTGGCCCAGCTTTACCAAACCAATTAATGCCGAAGCGGTAACCGAGCATAAAGATTTCAGCTATAACATGTACCGTATCGAAATACGCAGCAAAATTGCCGATTCTCATCTTGGGCATGTTTTTAATGATGGTCCAAGAGACAGGGGTGGTTTACGCTATTGTATTAACGGCGCCAGCCTGCTTTTCATCCCTTTGGAACAAATGGATGCCAGAGGATACGGTCATCTGAAAAAACTGCTTAACTTTAACTAATAATGAATGGTAAATCTTGTTCCCATGCTCTGGACTGCCCTCAAAAAGTTGTGCACCTATTCAACTTTTTGGGGGCAGTTCATTCTCGCGAGTGAATGCCCACACGTACCCAGCCAATAAAGCCCTGCCCATTACCCCTAATAAAGTACTCCTGTTGCAATGTTGCACTAAAAACACAAACTGTGGCTTTTTGGTGTTTTATGGTTTTATCTAATTAAAACAAACACTTGCCAGATAAGGAGTAAAATAAACCTATGTCACTTTGGTTTATTTCACAAAA
>JAAYHN010000228.1 GCA_012735395.1 Alcaligenaceae bacterium
CCCTGCGCACCCTGACTATTGCCGCAGAAATCGGCTATTCAAGTTCGGCTAATTTTTCTACGGCATTCCAGCAGTTTTACGGCGTTTCCCCCTCTGTATTCAGAAAATTCAAGGGTAATGTCGAAGAGGCCAGGCAGGCTGTTCACGCCTGATCATATCCGTTAACGGTAAGATGATGGTCTGGGTATCAAAAATTACAATAAACGGGGGGAGTAATGTTACTGACGCTGGCCATTTTATGTTTTTTTCAGGCAGTGGGAGAGTGGGTATCGGTGCTCTCGGGTTTACCAATACCCGGGCCGGTGCTGGGCATGGTGTTTTTGTTTATCACCCTGTTGCTGGAACCACGGTTAAACCACCATATTGCGGCGTCGTCCGAGCAACTGCTCAGATCCATGATGATCATGTTCATCCCCGTCTGTGTAGGTATCATGACCTCTTACACCCTGCTTAAGGGGCAGTGGCTGGCCCTGGTGGCCGCCATTGTCATCAGCACCGTTCTGGCCATGGCGGTGGGGGCACTGGTCATGCAAAAGGTCATGAAGCGCCTTGAAAAACAAGCCCGTGATCAGCAAAAGGCGGCTCCCGATGTTGAATGAATTCTGGCTTCCGTTTACCAAGACGCCGTTGTTTGGTATTTTGCTAACCTTGCTGGTGTATGCCCTGGTTGCCTGGCTGGCCAAAAAAAGCCGTTTTCATCCTTTGGTAAACCCCGTCGCCCTGTCTGTCGCCCTGATTGTGTCTTTTCTTGTGTACACCGATGTGATTTATGAAGATTACATGGCTGGGGCACAATATATTTCATTTTTGCTTGGTCCTGCCACGGTTGCTCTTGCCGTTCCCTTGGCCAGGCAGCTTGAACACGTCAAAAAAGCCTGGTTGCCGCTGGTTTTCGGCTTGCTGGCGGGCTCGCTGGTGGCGGTGTTGTCGGTGGTGCTGGTGGCGGTTATGTTGGGGGCCGAAGACGTACTGGTCATTTCTTTGGCACCCAAATCGGCAACCATGCCGATTGCCATGGGCGTTAGTGAAAAACTGGGTGGATTGGCTTCGCTGGCAGCGGTAGGCGTCATGGGAACCGGTGTCTTCGGTGTCATGAGTGCCCGTTATATTTTTAAAGTCATCCGGATCGAGTCACCGGAAATCCGGGGCTTCATGCTGGGTCTGACCGCGCACGGGATTGGCGTGGCGCGTGGTTTCCAGATCAGCAATGAAATAGGCACCTTTGCGGGCCTTGGCATGAGCCTGAACGGCTTGTTGACCGCTTTTTTGGTACCGGTGGTGGTCGCCCTGCATTTTGTCCTGTTCTAAGCGGTACCAACGTATCTTGTCCGCTTAGGGCAAAGCCAGGTAGGCTAATATGATTTTCCCTGATGGCGAGTCATGGAATGTCAGAGTTAGAATTAGGCCAATAAATTAAAAATACGGGAGACAAGGGTGTTAAACCAGAAACCGGATTATGCACAAACCTATCGTGATTTTGAATGGCAGATTCCGCGGCACTATAACATTGGGGTGGATGTATGCGATAAATGGGCTGATGGCAGCGGCCGCCTGGCCCTGATAGATGAAAAATCACCTGATAATATCAGCCGTTATACTTTTGATCAGCTTAAGGAATACTCTAACCAGTTTGCCCGTGTACTGCAAAAAGCGGGGGTAGGCAAGGGTGACCGGGTGGGTATTTTGCTGGCGCAAGGGGTGGAAACGGCGATTGCCCACATTGCCGTGTACAAGCTGGGGGCGATTGCGGTTCCGCTGTTTTCCCTGTTTGGGGTTGATGCCTTGCAACACCGGCTGTCCAACTCGGGTGCCAGGGCGCTGGTGACCAATCATGAAGGCATGGAAAAACTGGCGGATATACAGGAAAGCCTGCCCCAGTTGCAGGCGGTTTTTAATATAGACCTGGCAGAATCCAGCAGCACGGCACTGGATTTCTGGTCATCCCTGCGTCAGGAAGCTCCTTCATTTACAGCGCTTAATACCTTGGCAGAAGACCCTGCGGTTATTATTTACACATCGGGTACAACCGGTAAACCTAAAGGTGCCCTGCATGCCCACCGGGTCTTGCCAGGGCATTTGCCAGGCGTTGAAATGTCCCATGATTTTCTGCCGGTCCAGGGCAGTGTGATGTGGACACCGGCCGACTGGGCCTGGATTGGTGGCCTGTTTGATGTTCTGATGCCGGCCTGGCACCATGGCATTCCCGTGGTGGCTTGCCGTTTTGCAAAATTCACGGCACAAGCTGCTTTCGAGTTGATGGAGCGGCATCAGGTGACCCACACTTTCTTGCCACCGACCGCCCTGAAAATGATGCGTCATATAGAAAATCCGCGCCAGCAATGGAACCTGAACCTGCGCTCGATTGCCAGTGGGGGTGAGTCTTTGGGGCTGGAGCTGATCGAGTGGGGGCGGCATCATCTTGGCATTACCATTAACGAGTTTTATGGGCAGACTGAATGCAATATGATTGTTTCTTCATGCGCAGCCTTGTTTGAACCCGATATTGGCAGTATTGGCAAGGCGGTACCCGGGCATAAGCTGGCGATTATCAATAAGCTAGGTAACCCGGTGCCCAACGGGCAAGAAGGCAATATTGCGGTGCTGGCGCCAGACCCGGTCATGTTTCTGAGGTATTGGAAAAACCCCGAAGCGACCAAAGAAAAATTTACCGGTTCCTGGCTGTTAACCGGTGATATGGGGGTCTGTGACGAAGCGGGCTTCATCCGCTTTGTGGGGCGCGATGATGACGTGATTACCAGTGCAGGTTACCGGATTGGCCCGGGGCCGATAGAAGACTGCATTTTGGGGCATCCTGCCGTGAGCATGGTGGCGGTGGTGGGCCTGCCCGATAAAGAAAGAACCGAAGTGGTTGCCGCTTTTGTCGTGCTTCATGATGGGGTGTCTGAAAGTGAGGCCCTGAAACAGGAAATTCAGGCACATGTGCGGCACCGGGTGGCCGCCCATGAGTACCCGCGCCAGATTTATTTTGTGCGTGAATTACCCATGACCACCACCGGTAAAATTATCCGTAAGGCATTAAGGCAGCAAGAACTTTAATTAAGGCAACAAGAGTTTTAAATAACGGCCGGTATGGCTGCCGGGGTGGTTGGCAATATCCTGTGGGGTGCCTTCGGCCACAATCGTACCGCCGCCCTGGCCGCCTTCGGGCCCCATGTCCACCACCCAGTCTGCCGCCTTGATCACATCCAGGTTGTGTTCAATCACCACCACCGTATTGCCGGCATCCACCAGCTGGTTAATTACGGTCAGCAAGAGGGCGATATCGGCAAAATGCAGGCCGGTGGTGGGTTCGTCCA
>JAAYHN010000229.1 GCA_012735395.1 Alcaligenaceae bacterium
AACCCACCGAGGTGAGTTAGCCCCTGTGGGCTAAACACGGTAGGAATCCCCTTCCTTAGCCCCTTGGGGCCGAGCGTTAGCGAGAGGAAGGGGAGGATGTCAATTGAATAATTATATTTTTAAAATTTCAGGGTAAACCACTACCCCAAACAGTTGAATTTTGGCCGGATATTTAACCTTTAACTTAAACCCGCATTCATATAATATGGCAATTACAACAAGGCAAAAACCAGGGGATGGTATATGCGTTTCATATCAATCACCCTTTCCTGTTTGTTCAGCCCTGATGCCCAAAAAATTGATGTTTTCCACAACTGCTATTTTATGCCTCTGCCAATGACAGGGGTTTTTCGGAGCATTCCGCCATGACGCATGTTTTTCACCGCAACCCTAAAATTTCCCTGAAAACCGCTGTCGCAGGCCAGGGTATCCACTTATTTGACTCTGATGACAAAAGCTATATTGATGCGTGTGGCGGGGCAGCGGTTTCATGCCTGGGTCACGGGCACCCGGCCATTATCGAAGCCATCAAGCAGCAGCTGGATACGATTGCGTACGCCCATACCTCATTTTTCACTACCCAGGTGGCAGAAGACCTGGCTGATTTTCTGCAGCAGAAAGCGCCGGGAGACCTGAATCATGTCTATTTTGTCTCCGGTGGCTCTGAAGCCGTCGAAGCCGCTTTAAAACTGGCCCGCCAGTATTTTGTTGAAATTGGCCAAACCGGGCGCAAACATTTCATCGCCCGCCGTCAAAGCTATCACGGTAACACCCTGGGCGCCCTGGCGATTGGTGGCAATGCCTGGCGACGCCAGCCCTTTCTGCCTATTCTCATTGAAGCGCATCATGTATCGCCTTGCTATGCTTATCGCGATCAGCATGAGCATGAAACCGAAGAACAATACGCCTCCCGTCTGGCCAAAGAGCTGGAAGACAAAATCCTGGAACTGGGCCCCGATAGCGTGGCCGCTTTTGTGGCCGAAACCGTCGTTGGCGCCACCCTGGGCGCCGTTCCCCCCGTCAAAACCTATTTGAAAAAAATCCGCGAAGTATGCGATAAATATGGTGTTCTTTTAATTCTTGATGAGGTAATGTCAGGCATGGGCCGTACCGGCCATTTGTTTGCCTGCGAAGAAGACGGCGTCGTACCCGACCTGATTACCATTGCCAAAGGCCTTGGTGCCGGTTACCAACCAATCGGGGCAACACTGTGTACCGATAAAATCTATGATGCCATTGTCAATGGCAGTGGTTTTTTCCAGCATGGCCATACCTATATCGGCCATGCTACCGCCTGCGCAGCCTCACTTGCCGTGCAAAAAACCATTCAGGAACAGAATCTGCTGGCCAATGTACTGGCCCGTGGCGAACAATTACGCGCAGAGCTGCGGCAGGCCTTTGCCAATCATGCGCATATTGGTGATATCCGTGGCCGTGGGCTTTTTACCGGGGTTGAACTGGTACAGGACCGAGACACCAAGGCACCACTGGACCCCACCCAGAAAACCCATGCAAAAATCAAGGCTAATGCCAAAGAAAACGGCCTGCTGGTGTACCCCATGGGCGGTACCATTGATGGCCGCCAGGGCGATCACATCCTGCTGGCCCCGCCATTTATTTGCACTGAAGAAGACATTAGTGAAATTGTGAACCGGCTGCTTAGCACCGTGAACCAGGTTCTTCGCTAATAAGAGACACTTTCCACGCAGGCATAAACTTCCCGGCCAGGCATCCTTGCACCCGGGGTGGTTTATGCAAGACAATGCCCTGCTATCACAAACAATTTATTCATAATTTTTATCACAACAGGAGATTCAATGGCCCGCCTTCCTTATGCCGATTTAACCACCCCGCAAACCAAACCGCTGGTAGACCAGATTGTGGCCGAACGCGGCAGTGTCATTCATTTGTACCAAATGCTTTTACACAGCCCGGCCATTGCCCAGGGCTGGCTTGATTACCTCACGGCGGTACGCCAGAAAAGCAGCCTGCCCGGCGATATCCGTGAACTGATCATCATGCGGATTGCGGTATTGAATGGCGCCCCCTATGAGGCAGACCAGCACGCTCCCATCGCCCTGAAAGAAAATGTCAGCCAGGCGCAGCTGGATGAATTGGACACCTGGGAAAGCAGCAAACTGTTTGATGACAAAACCCGCGCCGTACTGGCCTATACCGATGCCATGACCAGGCAAATCCAGGTACCCAAAGCCATTTTCGAAGAAGTACGCAAATATTACAGCAACCAGGAATTGGTGGAATTAACCGCAACCATTGGTGCCTACAATATGGTTTCCCGCTTTCTGGAAGCGCTGGATATCCACCAGGATGACCAGCGTTAAACTATTTTTATCTGGTTTATTGGGTAGATAACGCCAGTTCCACACAAATAGGGGCATGATCTGAGATTTTATTCCAGGGCTTGCCCTTTAACACCTGGACCGAACGGATATCAAAACCACGCTGGTACATGCGGTCCAGCCTTAACCAGGGGAAAACCGCCGGGAATGTACGCGGTGGCGGCAATTCATTGGGGTCTTGCAAATGCCTGATCACCTTGGGAATGGCCTTCAGGGAAACCTCAGGCATTTTAAGACGGGAATAAGGCAGTCTTTCTTCGGTGTCCATCCATTTCTTAAAACTGAACGTTTTCCAGAGCCGCTTGAAGGAAACCTTCATTTTAGGCAACTCATTATCAATCCGGACCGATGCATTGGCAAACACCTCATGGACATCCAGCTCTCTAGCCAGATAAGGTGCCAGCTTTTCATTCCAGTCATTAAAGTCACCGGCAATGATTAGCGGTTCATTCTCTGGCACAAGACGCTTGATCCGCTGGATAATGGCTTCCACCTGACGTATCCGGCTTCCGTTAAACAGGCCCAGATGCACTACAAAACAATGGACAAGCAGGTCATTGACATTGACTTGCGCGTGCAAAACCCCTCTTTGCTCAAGTTTGTGA
>JAAYHN010000230.1 GCA_012735395.1 Alcaligenaceae bacterium
AGCGAAGAAACCAGCAAAGAACTGGATATCCTGCGGGCAGCGGCTTTCGTTCGCAAACATTATGGCAAACAGGCCATCCAGCAATCTATCGTTTCCCATACAGAAACCTTAAGCGACCTGCTTGAGGTTCTGGTATTGCAACAGGAAACCGGGCTGATCACCCGGGAGCGCGATGAAAACGGCAAGCTGCTGCCCCTGTCGGAAAATGACGGCTTGATCGTGGTTCCTTTGTTTGAAACCATTCCCGACTTGCAGGCCGGTCCCGACATCATGGATCGCTGGATGAGCCTGCCCGAAGTCAAAGAGCGTATTACCCAGGCCCAGAACGGTATCCAGGAAGTCATGCTGGGCTACTCGGACAGCAACAAGGATGGCGGCTATTTAACATCCAACTGGTCTTTATATAAAACCGAACTGGCGCTGATTCAGGTATTTGAAAAACATGATGTCCGCCTGCGCCTGTTTCATGGCCGCGGCGGTTCGGTTGGCCGTGGTGGTGGTTCCAGCTTCGATGCCATTCTGGCCCAGCCTCCCGGCACCGTCAATGGCCAAATCCGCCTGACCGAACAGGGCGAGGTCATTCAAAGCAAATACAAAAATGCCGAAATCGGTGGCTGGCATCTGGAGCTGCTGGTTTCTGCCACAATGGAAGCCAGCCTGTCTGGAAAGCCACAATCCAAAGACAGCCATATGGAACAGTTTGGCGACGCCCTGGACAATATTTCCACCCTTGCCGAGCAAAGCTATCGCCAGCTGGTGTACGGCACCAAAGGCTTCAGCGAGTACTTCTTTGCCGCCACCCCCATTCATGAAATTGCCGGCCTTAACATCGGCTCACGCCCGGCTGCGCGCAAAGGCGGGCAACGCATAGAAGACCTGCGCGCCATTCCATGGAGCTTTTCATGGGCGCAGTGCCGCCTTATGATTCCGGGCTGGTATGGCGTGGGTACGGCCATAGAAAACTATCTGGCCGAAGGTACGGCCAATTCACCCAAGTCCCAGAAAGCACGTCTGAAACAATTGCAGGAAATGTATCGTGACTGGCCTTTCTTCCGTACCCTGTTATCCAATATGGAAATGGTGCTGGCAAAATCAGACTTGAGCATTGGCAAGCAATACAGCTCGCTGGTCACCCAGAAAGCCGTACGCGAAAAAATCTTTGGCATGATTGAAGCCGAACATGGCCGTACCCTGGATATGCTCAAGAAAATTACCGGGCAAAAGTTATTGGCCGACAATCCGGAACTGGTTGCCGCCTTACAGGAACGCTTTGCCTATATCGACCCGCTTAATTATTTACAGGTTGAAGTAATCCGCAGGCAGCGTCAATACGAGAAGCGCAAGATCAAGGTCAGCAAGTTTGAAAATGCCCGCAGCCAGCGCACCATTCACCTGACGATTAACGGGATTGCCACCGGTTTGCGAAATTCAGGCTAACCCCCTGCCGAAAACCTTTTCCTGGCTACGGATGCCGGCACTGCCAAGCAGGAGCATGAAAGCGAGAAACCTGGCAAAAAGCCCCGCCTTACACAAGCGGGGCTTTCTTTTATTCAAGCCTGAAAGAGAAATGACGTTAAAAAATTAACGGCGTTTCAGCTGGCTGACATCACGTACCGCGCCACGGTCGGCAGAGGTTGCCATGGCAGCATAGGCCTGTAATGCCTGTGATACGTAACGCTCACGGTTTTCCGGTTGCCATGCATATTCGCCTTTGGCTTCCATCGCGGCACGACGGTGCGCCAGTTCTTCATCGGAAATGGCCAGGTGAATGCTACGGTTGGGGATATCGATTTCAATAATATCGCCTTCTTTAATAAGACCAATATTGCCACCCTCGGCGGCTTCAGGCGAAGCGTGACCAATCACCAGACCGGAGGAACCGCCCGAAAAGCGGCCATCCGTCAAGAGCGCGGCCTTGGCACCCAGGCCTTTGGATTTCAGGTAAGAGGTCGGGTACAGCATTTCCTGCATGCCTGGGCCACCTTTAGGGCCCTCGTAGCGAATAATAACCACATCGCCTTCCTTGACCTTGTCGCCCAGAATACCGGCTGTGGCATCTTCCTGGCTTTCATAAACCACGGCCTTGCCGGTAAACTTCAGGATGCTTTCATCAACCCCGGCTGTTTTAACAATGCAGCCATTGATGGCCAGATTGCCATACAGCACGGCCAGGCCGCCATCTTCGGAATAGGCATGCTCATGGCTGCGGATACAACCTTTGGCACGATCCAGATCAAGAGTGGGGTACTGACGATCCTGGCTGAAAGCGACCTGGGTCGGGATACCGCCTGGTGAAGCCTTATAAAATTCTTTCACTTCTTCTGAAGCATGACCGCTGTTCACATCCCACTGCTCGATTGCCTTGCCCAAGGTACCGCTATGGATGTTACCGGCATTGAGATCCAGTTTACCGGCACGTGCCAGCTCACCCAGAATAGCCATCACGCCACCCGCACGGTGCACGTCTTCCATATGGTATTGGCTGGTTGCCGGTGCCACTTTACACAGGCAAGGCACCTGACGGGAGATACGGTCGATATCGGACATGGTGAAATCGACACCCGCCTCTTGGGCTGCTGCCAGTAAATGCAATACGGTATTGGTGGAACCGCCCATGGAAACGTCCAGGGCCATCGCATTCTCATAAGAGGCACGGGTTGCGATATTGCGAGGCAGGACAGAAGCGTCGTCTTGCTCATAATAACGTTTGCAAAGCTCTACAACCAGTGCACCGGCACGTTCAAACAGGGAACGCCGTTTGGCATGGGTGGCAACAATCGAACCGTTACCCGGCAATGACAGACCCAATACTTCGGTCAGGCAGTTCATGGAGTTCGCGGTAAACATACCGGAACATGAGCCACAAGTTGGACAGGCACTGCGTTCTGTTTCTTCAGTTTCCGCATCGGATACGGTTGGATCGCCCGCCTTAATCATGGCATCAACCAGATCCAGCTTGGCAATGACTTTACCGGTACCCGGTGCCAGGATTTTACCGGCTTCCATGGGGCCGCCCGATACGAACACAACCGGGATATTAAGACGCATGGCGGCCATTAACATGCCGGGCGTGATTTTATCGCAATTGGAAATACATACCATGGCATCGGCACAGTGGGCGTTAACCATGTACTCGACTGAATCGGCAATCAATTCACGCGAAGGCAGGGAATACAGCATGCCGCCGTGGCCCATGGCAATACCGTCATCAACCGCGATGGTATTGAATTCTTTGGCAACGCCTCCGGCTGCCTCGATTTCACGCGCAACCAGCTGCCCCATATCTTTCAGGTGCACATGCCCTGGCACAAACTGGGTAAACGAGTTGACCACGGCAATAATGGGTTTGCCGAAATCTCCGTCTTTCATCCCTGTGGCACGCCACAAAGCGCGGGCACCGGCCATATTGCGGCCATGTGTAGAGGTTTTTGAACGATACTGAGGCATACTGATTCCTAAAGCTAACTTATACGTTATACGACGTGTTGTAAAAAGTCTTTCAAGCGCTGGCTTGGAGGGTTAGATAATAATTCAGATGGCGGTCCATCATGTGCTATTTTACCCTGATCGATAAAAATTAAACGGCTACCCACTTTTTTGGCGAAGTCCATTTCATGGGTTACCACAATCATGGTCATGCCTTCTTCGGCAAGATCTCTCATGACTTTCAGCACTTCATGACGCAACTCGGGATCCAGCGCAGAGGTCGGCTCGTCAAACAACATTAACAGCGGCCTGATTGCCAGGGAACGCGCGATGGCAACACGTTGCTGCTGGCCACCTGACAGCTCACCAGGGTAATGTCCGGTTTTTTCTGCCAGGCCCACCTTGTCAAGCAAGGCCAGGGCAGCTTCACGGGCCTGTTTTCGGGGTGTACCACGTGCATGAATGGGCCCGAACATGACGTTTTCCAGGGCGGTCATTTGCGGAAACAGGTTGAACTGCTGAAACACCATGCCCGCTTCACGCCGCAGCTCACGCACTTCGGACGGCTTGCCGCGGACGCTTAACTCACCCACCCGGATATCCCCACCCTGAATGGTTTCCAGGGCATTGATGCATCGAAGGAAGGTGGATTTACCCGAACCCGACGGCCCTACCACCACCACGACCTCACCCTTTTCGATAGTCAGGCTGATATCATCAAGAATGGTATTGCTGCCGAACTTTTTAACAACATTTTTAAACGTGACCATACTCATAAAATACGCATCCTTCGTTCTATTGTTTTAAGGATAAGGGCAATCAATCCGGTCAGGATCAGGTAAATCACGGCGACCGCCCCCCAGATTTCAACCGCCCGGAAGTTGCTGGCCATAATTTCCTGCCCCTGTCGCGTCAGTTCGGCAACACCGATCACGATAAACAGGGAGGAATCTTTCAGGCTGATAATACACTGGTTACCCAATGCCGGAATCATGCGCCTGAAAGCAACCGGCCCGATAATACGGGAAAGAATCTTGTGAAATGGCAAGCCCATTGACTGCCCCGCCTCAAACAATCCCTTGGGCACGGATTGCAGGGCACCCCGTACGATTTCGGCAATATAGGCGCCGGAGTTGATGATGAGGGTTGCAATGGCTGCGCTCATGCCATCAACCCGCACATCCACCAGCAGCGGCAGGGCAAAATAAATAAACATGACCTGCACCACAATAGGCGTGCCCCGCACGATCAGGATGTAAGCCTGTGCAATCATGGATAACAGTGGCAATAAAAAACCACTGACTGGACGCTGGCGGATAAAATCCGCCGAAAACCACGCTGGCACATAGGTACGGATAACCCCTGCCAGCGCACCCAGCAAGGCACCGCCAAACAGGCCCCAAAAAGTAATTTTGATTGTCACCTGTGTGCCTTTCCACAAACTGGGTAAAGCATCCCAGACAACCGACAAATCAAAGTCCATAAGCCTTCCTTTTTATTTTCAACTTGGCCATGCGATAAAACAAAAACGGTGATTGCCAGCACGAGACCACAATCACCGTTTTACATAGCCCTATAAACGCGTCAGGCGCCTGTTTGATTACTTGACTTCACTACCAAACCATTTGGTATAGATTTTGTCGTATTCTCCGCTGTCTTTGAGGGTTTTCAGGGCACCATTGACTTTTTCAACCAGCTCACTGCCTTTGGGGAAAGCAATACCGTAGAAGTCACCGCTTTGCAAAGCTCCGGTAACCACCACCTTGCCCTTGCCGGCTGTATTGGCATAATACTGGACGTTAGGCGTATCATGCACAACGGCATCAACCCGCCCGGTTGCCAGGTCAAGGAAGGCATTGTCAATATTCGGGAAAAGCTTCAGTTTGGCATCGGGCACATTCTGTTTCAGGAAGTCCACGGTTGCCGTACCGGTTTTAACGGCCACCTCTTTACCGGCCAGGTCTTTGGCGGTTTTAATGTTTTCATTTTTGACGGATGTCAGAATGGCCAGACCGCTTTCGTAGTAAGGGTCGGAAAAGTCGATGACTTTCTTGCGCTCATCTTTGATGGTAATGCCTGCCAGTGCCGCATCAATGTTTTTGGTTTGCAGGCCGGGAATGATACCGTTGAAATCCATAGGTTGCAGACGATATTTCAGGTTCAGCTCTTTGGCGATGGCATCCCATAAATCAATATCGAAACCAACGTATTTATCGTCTTGTTTGAACTCGAACGGCACGAAGGCGGTATCGGTGGCAACAACCAGTTCTTTGTCCTGTGCGTAAGCTGTCGTTGCAACAGGCGCCGCAAAGGTAATGGCAATACCCAATAAAGCGGCTTTCATTTTGTTCTTTAGCATAAGATCTCCTGAATTCCTGAATAAATATCCATGGCAGCAAACCGTTGATAACGGCATGCCCAAGCATATTCAATATAACCCGATTCCACCAGGAATGAATAGTAAAAATACCCCTATTAAGGTAAACCCGAAAATCACTATAATCCCTTTAGCAAAGTCGCATTCAATTTTCTGCAAGGGGTTTTCATGCTGCCTTTTATTGAAATCAAGGGTTCCGCCCATGAAGCCGGACGGCAACTGGGTGAGTTTGGTCGTGCCGGTACCAGGGCTTTCCTGCTCAAATCAGAAGACTGGGCCTATATTACCTCGTTCAAAAACGATCCACGTGCCACACAAATGCAAGCGCTGGTTCAACAACATTTCCCGCTTGTCTGGGAAGAAATCCAGGGCCTGGCAAAAGGCCTGGAGCTGGATGAAACCGATGTTTTCATGTGGAATTGCCGGGGTGATATCTGGGCCATGAGCAAAGACGGCTGCACTACCGTACAATACCCGCAAACCACCGGACAGCCTTACCACCGTATTTGCCACAATGAAGACGGCTACCCCGAATTCAATGGTTATTGTGCCATTGCCCGAGTCCAGATTGACAACCAGCCGGCCTTTACCTCATTTATTTACCCGGCGTCCATACCCGGACATACCTTTGCCGTGACCGATAGCGGGCTGGCCATGGCCGTTAACAACCTGCGGGAGCGCCATGTCGGGGCTGGCATTCCACGTATGGTACTAACCTGCGCCATTCTGGCACAGCCAGATCTGGAACATGCCGTTAAACTCTTGCAAAATCACCCGCGGGCAGGGGGTTTCCATTTAAGCCTGGCGCACCAGAACAGCCCCGACCTGCTCAGTATCGAATTTTTTTCTTCCATTTGCTCGGTGAAAAAAATCAGTGCCAACAGCGTTCATGCCAACCATGCGATTCACGCTGAAACCGTCAATTACCCGCAAATCATTACCGGCTCTTCGGGCTGGCGCCAGCTGCGCGGGCAACAGATGCTGGCAGAAACAGTAACGCATCCCATGGAAATCCTGGCTGATACAAACCATGCCACCTTCCCGGTTTACCGCAAACAGGCCAATGATTCAGACCATGAAAACACCCTGGCAACAGCCGATATGCAAATCAGTGATAGCGGCATTGAATGGCAAATATATGATGCCGCCTGGCCGGCCAAGCCACTATACCAGCTGAAAAATACCAGCCTCGTATCCAGTAATATTTAAACGCCCGCAAACAAAAAATCCCTGAAAATTGTTCAGGGATTTTACAGAATATTGCCTGTTCAGGAGGGCCGCCATTGACACCCTCCTGGTGAGGTTTGGCATGTACTTGAACTATACCGCCTAGTGGTTCCTGTTCATTGAGAAATCACAGAATGCAATCAGTGAGTTCTTGATATCAGACTCCGGGAAAACCGCAATGGCCGCCAATGCACGGTCAGCTTCTTCCTGGGCAATTTTACGGGTGTATTCAAGGGCATCGGTTTCACGGATGGCCACGGCAACCGCATTGAAATCGGCCTTGCCGGTTTCAATCGCCTTATAAATAAGGTCACGCTGTTCGGGTGTACCTACCTGCATCACACGAATCAGGGGCAGGGTTGGTTTGCCTTCGCTTAAGTCATCGCCTACGTTCTTGCCCAGGGCTTCTACATCGCCGGAATAATCAAGAACGTCATCAATCAGCTGGAATGCCGTACCGACATAGCGGCCATAATCAGCAGCCGCCTGCTCTTGCTCGGGTGTAGCGCCTGCGATGACGGCCCCCGTTTGGGCGGCAGCTTCAAAGAGCTTGGCTGTTTTATAACGGACCACCTGCAGATAACGCTCGATAGAGACATCGGGGTCATGGACATTCAATAGCTGCAGGACTTCGCCTTCGGCGATGATTGTGGTGGCATTTGACACGATTTGCATCACCCGCATGGAGTCAATGTCCACCATCATTTCAAATGAGCGAGAATAAAGATAGTCGCCCACCAGCACACTGGCCGCATTGCCGAATACCGCATTGGCGGCACTGCGGCCGCGCCGCATGTCGGATTCGTCTACCACGTCATCGTGCAATAAGGTAGAGGTATGAATGAACTCGATGATGGCCGCCATGAGGTGGTGATCAGTTCCCTTATAGCCCAATGCTTTGGCAAGCATGAGTACCATGGCGGGTCGCATGCGTTTGCCACCGGCGCTGATGATATATTCACCAATGGTACGGATCATGACTACTTCAGAGTTCAAACGCTGACGGATAACGGCATCGACCGCTTTCATGTCCCTGGCTATGGGGCTGATAATCTCGGTTAAGTTCAAGGTAAGTCCAGCTGATTGAATTAAAAACGATATATTAAATACTGTTAAAGCATGTAATTATATTCGACTCGCCAAATTATGGCTTGAAAAACACCAAATCAATGATAATGTATCTTACTGGATAATTTTTCAAACCTGATTTTCTGCAATGACAACCTACGATTTCACTACGCTGCTTTCACGTGCTGAACGTGTCCTGGGCCAGCTTGAGGCATGGCTCCCTCCCGTCCCCCCCTCTCCCGACTGGACTTCAACCGCCTTCAGGTGGCGTAAAAAAGGGGCCATTGCCTGGCTGGATGCCGTCAAGCACATATCCACCATCCACACCGAAGACCTGATGCACATAGACCGGCAAAAAACCATTCTGGAACGCAACACCCTGCATTTCCTTGAACATAAACCGGCCAACAACGTACTCATGACGGGTGCCCGTGGCACAGGTAAAAGCTCCCTGGTCAAGGCCATGCTGGCCAAATATGCAGAACGCGGGCTGCGCCTGATCGAGGTGGACAAGTCCGATCTGGCCGATCTGGCCGATATTGTTGACTTGGTTGCCCATCGCCCCGAGCGCTTCATTATTTTCTGCGATGACCTTTCCTTTGAGGAAGGCGAGGCCAGCTACAAAGCGCTCAAATCCATTCTTGACGGCTCCATTGCCTCTGCCGGTGACAATATCCTGGTGTACGCCACCTCAAACCGCCGCCACTTAATGCCCGAATACATGAGCGAAAACCTGCAGGCCAAACACCAAAGCGATGGCGAAGTCCACCCAGGTGAAACCGTTGAAGAAAAAATTTCGCTTTCCGAACGGTTTGGTATCTGGCTGTCATTTTATCCATTCAAGCAAGACGACTACCTGGATATTGTGTATCACTGGTTACGGGAGCTGGGCTGCCCCGAAGAACATATTGAAACCAGCCGCACCGAGGCCCTGCAATGGACACTGGAACGGGGCTCCCGCTCTGGCCGTGTCGCCAGACACTTTGCCCGTGACTGGGCGGCCCGCCATATAAGCTCATAAACACCCAATCCAAATTTACCATTTGAAGCTATGTCAAAACCTTATATTAAAGTCGCTGTTGGCGTGATCGTGCGCGACAATGGCGAAGTCCTGCTTGGACAGCGCCCCAAAGGCAAACCCTGGGAAGACTGGTGGGAATTTCCCGGCGGCAAGATTGAAGAAAATGAAACCGTGTACCAGGCACTTTGCCGTGAACTGAAAGAAGAACTGGATATTACCGTTGAACAGGCAACACCCTGGGTTAATTTTGTGCACGAATACCCAAAGAACATTGTCAATCTGGCATTCTGGAAAGTCACCCGCTGGCAAGGTACCCCCAAAGGCCTTGAAAACCAGCGCCTTGAATGGACCACACCGGAAACCGCAGCAACACTGGGCGACCTTCTGCCTGCTTCACTGCCACCGCTGAAATGGCTAAGCATACCCAACCGCTATGCCATCAGCGCGATCGGTTCAAGCGCCAACGCCCAAGCCTGGCTAAATAAGCTGGACACCCTGTTAGACCGTGGCATACGCCTGTTCCAACTGCGTGAACCCGACTGGGACGAAGGCCCCAAAGCGGAATCCCTGAAAGCGCTCATGCTGGAAACACACAAACGTTGCCAGCAAAAAGGCGCCCGCCTGTTAATTAACAGCATCCACCCCAAAGCCTGGTGGAGCCTTGCCGATGGCGTACAGCTGAAAGCGCAAGACGCCATCTTGCTGGAAGAACGCCCCCTGCCCGAAAACAAACTGGTAGGCGTCTCTGCCCACAACCTGGCCGATCTGCTCTATGCCAATATCCTGCGGGCCGACTTTACCGTTCTGGGCCACGTGCTGCCCACTGCAAGCCATCCCAACCAGCCTCCACTCGGCTGGAAAAGCTTTACCCAACTCAGCGCCGAAGCCGGCCTGCCCGTATTCGCCATTGGCGGCATGAACGAAACCCTCATTCCCACCGCCCAACAAAACGGCGCGCACGGGATTGCGGGTATTAGTGGCTGGTAAACGCAATGAGCCAAGGCGAAAAAACACCACCGGTGCAGCGACTTCGGCCCGCAGGGGCGTCGGAGCAAACCGGTGGTGTTTTTTCGCCGTTTCAAAGAAGAACGGGATTTGCATTCCCACGCTGGAGCATATAGAAAAGCTTTCTATTCTCCGTTCTTATGGAAAAAACGCTCGTCACTGCTGGAGGCCTGGCTTACAAAGCTGCCCGGTTTCACATCATGTGTCAACCAGACATTACCGCCAATGGTTGCCCCCTTCCCGATAGTCACCCTGCCCAGGATAGTAGCCCCAGCATAAATCACCACATCATCCTCGACAATCGGGTGCCGTGGCAAACCTTTATGCAAAGAACCATCCTCGCTCACCGAAAAACTCTTTGCCCCCAGGGTCACTGCCTGATAAACGCGGACACGCTCACCAATAATGGTGGTTTCACCAATCACCACACCCGTACCGTGGTCAATAAAGAAGCCCTCACCAATCTGGGCACCAGGATGAATATCTATACCCGTCTGGCTATGGGCCAGTTCGGCAATAATACGCGCCACCAGCCTGGCATTCTGCCGGTAAAACTCATGGGCGATACGATGATGAATCATGGCAAGAATGCCCGGATAACACAGTAAAACCTCATCGACACTGCCCGCTGCCGGGTCACCCACATAGGCGGCATTCACATCAGTATCAAGCTGGCTGCGTATCTTGGGCAAGGCAATGGCAAAAGCACGCATGATATCAACCGCTTTCTGTTCCAGCACCTCATCATTCAAGCTGTCATTGCGATACTGGTATTTCACTTCAAGACGAATTTGCGCCAACAGTACGTTCAATGCCACACCAATGGTATAACCCACATAAAAATCTTCGGTTTCCTGCAACAAATCATTGGGCCCCAAACGCATGGGGAACAAAGCACCAATTAATGAATCCATGGCATCACTGATCGCACTGGGTGAAGGCAAATGCCGGCCACCCACTTCATTCAGCCGGTTCTGGGAAGCACGCCACTTCTGCCGAACGGCACGCAGGCCACAGGTAATCTCATCCAAAGGAAAAACCTGGGGATTATCATTATTGGAGTCACATTTGAAAATTGGCATATAAAAATCGCCTAACTAGAGTAGTAAAGTAAAAAACCGGAATCTTTCACTTTTAACATATTCGGGGAAACCTCCGCAAACAAACCTTATCAGGATTAGGGTGTTGCAGTGGCATCCCAGCCCCCACCCAATGCCTTAATCAATTGGACAGTCGTGTTAAGTCTTTGATTTTCCAGCTGTAAAGCCGTACGCTCGGCTGCATTGGCAGAGGTTTCCACCTGCACCACGCTTAAATAATCAATCAGCCCTGCCTCAAACTGGTTGCGGGTAATTTGCAAAGACTCCCGCGAGGCCTGCAAGGCCTGCAGCTGCACCTTGATTTCACGATTCAGTACGCCAAGTGTGCTGATTGCATTCTCAACTTCCTGCAAGGCCGTCAGCACGGTTTGGCGATAGGCAGCCACTTCCGCCTGATACGAAGCTTTGGCAACATTGACGCTGGCCGAACGGGCACCGCCATCAAGCAGCGTCAGTGCCAGTGAGGGCCCCAATGACCAGAAATTAAGCGGAGAGGAAATCCAGTCGGAAAACGTGCCGGCCCGCAGCCCCCCCGCCAGGCTTAAATTCAAGTCGGGAAACCAGGCTGCCTGGGCAACACCAATGTCGGCATTGGCCTGTATAACCCTACGCTCGGCAGAGGCCACATCGGGCCTGCGCTGCAAGAGCGCAGCGGGCACATTGACAGGGATCACCGGCATTTTGACGTCAAAGGCAAGCGGCTCGATACGCACGGCAGACGGAGGCTCTCCCGTTAAAACGGCGATCGCATTTTCCATCTGGGACCGGTCTGCCTCGATATCAATGGCCTGTGCCCTTGCGCTATGCAACTGCGCCGTGGCAGCGACCACATCAGCCCTTGCGGACACTCCCTGTTGATAGCGGTTCTGGTTCAGCCTGAGCGAACGCTCATAGGCCTGTACCGTACGGTCCAGCAAACGTTTCTGTTCATCAAGCATGCGCAGGGAAAAATAGTTCTGCGCCAGCTCCGCCTGCATGCTAAGCCGTGTATTGGCCAGATCGGCGGCACTGGCCGATTCGGCGGCACGCTGCCCCTCTACCTGACGGCGGATTTTGCCCCAGAGGTCTGCTTCCCAGCTCAGGGAACCACTCAAACCATACTGCGAGGCCGCTTCCTGTCCACTTGAGCCGGAGCGCTCATAAGAGGCATTACTGCCCAAGGTCGGAAAAAAGCCGGCGCGTGACCGGGCGGTTGAGGCCCGGGCCGCCTCATAACGGGCGCTGGCCTGGGCAATATTCTGGTTATTGCTGTTTAAACGTTCCATCAACCGGTTAAGAACCGGCTCATTGAAACGCTCCCACCAATTGCCTTTGGACAGATCATCTCCCGGTGTCGCCTGGACCCAACCGTCCACTTTCTGCGCCTTGAACTCAAGACCGGTACTTTGTTCCGGCCGTTGATAATCGGGCCCCACCGCGCAGGCACTTAACAGAATCATGGCAAGCATTGCCGTACCGGCCCTGATACCCCGATTCAAAATACCACCGGATTCATTCAACATCATATTCATTATTTTAAGCCTTTACTTTTGGGAGTCGGGAACCCAATCCCCTGTCTGTCGTCTTTTCCTGCTAAAGCGCAAACGCAATTTGTCCAGAAACAAATAAACAATGGGTGTCGTATACAGTGTCAGTATCTGGCTCAGGAACAGCCCCCCCACAATGGCCACACCCAATGGCTGGCGCATTTCCACCCCGGCACCGGTTGCCAGCACCAATGGCAGGGCACCAAACATGGCGGCCAGCGTTGTCATCATGATTGGCCGGAAACGAACCAGACAGGCTTCATAAATAGCCTCTTCAGGCGTGCAATGCTCGGTCCGCTCTTTTTGCAAGGCAAAGTCAACCATAATAATCGCATTTTTCTTTACGATCCCGATCAAGAGGAAAACACCAATCAGGGCTATCAGCGTAAACTCCATATCCACCATCATGAGTGCCAGCAGCGCACCCACCCCTGCCGATGGCAAGGTGGACAGAATGGTTAAGGGATGCATATAACTTTCATATAAAATACCCAGCACGATATACATCACCACCAAAGCCGCCAGAATAAGCATCGGCTGCTGCTCGGTCGTTTGCTGAAACATTTGGGCATTACCCTCAAAACCGGCCTGGATTTCATTACTGGGCAAGTTCAAACGGGCAATGGCATTTTCAACCGCCAGGCTTGCCTGCTCCAGTGTGACATCGGGTGCCAGGTTGAAAGCGATTGAATCGGAAGCCAATAAACCCTTGTGCTGCACACTCAGGGGAGAGTTTGCCGTCCTGAAAGTGGCAAAGGCAGACAGGGGAACCCGTGAACCATCGGCTGTAATCAATTCTATCGTATTCAAAACCTGGGCGTCCTGCGCATACTGCTGCTCTACCCCCATCACCACATGGTATTGATTAAGCGCGCTATACATGACCGAAACCTGCCTCTGGCTGAACAGGTTATTCAAAGAGCCGGCAATGAGGGACATATCCACCCCCAAACGTTTTGCCGTTTCACGGTCTATGACCAGTTCCAGACGACGCCCCTTGTCTTCAACCGCAGCGGTTACTTCTGCCAATTCCGGCAAGGCTGCCATGGCTCTTTGTACTTTGGGCATCCATTCCCTGAGCAGTTCCAGATCACCCGACATCAATGTATAGTCGTATGATCCGCTTGAGCCGCCACCGGGCCCTCCCATACGGATATCCTGCTGCGGCACCAGTGACAGCTGCGCACCGGGAACCACCTGAAAACGGGAGCGCAACTGGTTGATTACTTCATTGGCTGACAGTGCCCTTTCCTCAAAAGGCTTGAGCTGGATCATCAGGAAACTGGAATTACTGCCACCACGCCCACCCGCATACCCCATAACGGTATCAACATTTGGATTTTTCAGGATTTCCTTACGGTAAACCTCAAGCTTGGGCACCATCGCCTGGAATGACGTTCCCTGGTCTACCCGGAAAAAACCGAGAATCATGCCGGTATCCTGTTGCGGAAAAAACCCCTTGGGTACAACAACATATAAATAAACATTAAACGCCACCGTTGCCAGCAAAGTAAGCAAGGTCAGGAACTTGAAGCGCAAGGCCCAACCCAGGGTCTTTTTGTAACCACCCTGCATGGTATTGAAGAACCGCTCCCACTGGCGGGTCAGCCAGCTCGGTTTCCTGTTTTCAGGCTCTTTCCTTAACCATTGGGCACACATCATGGGCGTCAGTGTCAGGGAAACCAGCAAAGACATTAAAATGGCAACCGAAAGCGTGATGGCAAATTCGCGGAACAGGCGGCCAACCAGGCCCCCCATCAGGAAAAGCGGGATAAAAACCGCAATGAGGGATACACTCATGGTCATTACGGTAAAGCCCACTTCTTTCGCCCCCAGCATGGCTGCCTTGAAGGGTGTCTCACCGCGTTCAAGGTGGCGGGTAATGTTTTCCAATACCACAATGGAGTCATCAACCACAAAACCGGTGGCAACGATTAAAGCCATCAGGGAAATCGTATTGAGCGAATAACCCAGAAAGTGCATCACAATAAAGGTAGCCAGCAAAGACACCGGCACCGAAACGGCAGGGATCAGGGTAGCCCGCAGGTTCTGTAAAAACACCAGTACCACCAGCACCACCAGAATCACGGCGATAAACAAGGTAAGCTCTGCCTCTGCCAGCGTTGCCCTGATACTGGGCGTACGGTCCTGCACCACATCCAGGTTGACCTGGGGCGGCAACAGTTGCGCCAGGCCGGGCAACTCTTCTTTAACCAGATCAACGGTTTTAATAATATTGGCCGCTTCCTGGCGCCGCAACAGCACCAGAATTGCCTTTTTATCATTATAAAAACCGCTATTGAACACACTTTCAATAGAGTCATAAACCTTCGCCACATCTTTCAGGCGCACAGCCGTACCATCCTGCCAGCGGATAATCAGGTTTTCAAACTCTTTTGCCCGCTTCATTTGCCCGTTCGTTGCGATTTGCCAGCGAAACTCACTGTTTTCCAGGAAGCCGTTGGGCTTGACCGTATTGGCATTGCCAATGGCCGAACGAACCTCATCAAGCGCGATACCATAACCGGACAGCACATACGGATTCAGGTCAACCCGGACCGCAGGCAAGGAGCTGCCACCAATGGTGACCTCACCAATACCCTCAACCTGCGACAGTTTTTGTGCCAGGATGGTAGAAGCCAAATCATACAATTGCCCCTGATCAAGGGTGGCCGACGTCAGGGCCAATGCCATGATGGGTGAAGAAGCCGGATTGACCTTGCGATAGGTTGGAGGGGTACGCATACTGCTGGGCAACAGCGGCCGTGCGGCATTAATGGCCGCCTGCACTTCCCTTGCCGCATCATTAATGTCTTTATCCAGATCAAATTGCAAAGAAATACGGGTACTGCCTTCAGAGCTGCTTGAGCTCATTTCCATTAAACCGGCAATATTACCCAGCGAACGCTCCAGCGGTGTTGCCACGCTGGAGGCCATATTTTCAGGGCTGGCACCCGACAGGGACGCCCTCACTGTAATCATGGGATAAGATACTTGCGGTAAAGGCGCCACCGGCAGAAAATAATAGGCAATCGCCCCCATCACCGCAATAGCCAGTGCCAGCAGGGAAGTTGCAACCGGACGGGAAATGAAAGGACTAGACAGGCTCACTGTTTTCATCCATGTCGGTTACGGTACGCTTGCCTGCCAGGCGATCAAACATCAGGTAAATCACGGGTGTCGTGAACAAGGTCAGGACTTGGCTGCAAATCAGGCCACCCACCATCGTCAGCCCCAGGGGCTGGCGCAATTCGGCCCCGGTCCCGGTAGACAGCATTAATGGAATAGCGCCAAACAGCGCGGCCAGCGTTGTCATGAGAATAGGCCGGAAACGCAGCAAGGCCGCCTGATGAATCGCTTCCTGCGGGCTTAAACCCTGATGCCGCTCTGCCTCCAGGGCAAAATCAATCATCATGATGGCATTTTTTTTCACGATACCAATAAGCAGGATGATACCAATAATGCCAATCATATCAAGCTCGCGTCCATTCAGCATGAGAGCCAGCAAAGCCCCCACGGCAGCCGAAGGCAGGGTGGACAGAATCGTGATGGGGTGAATATAGCTTTCATACAGCACACCCAACACAATATACATGGTAAATACCGCTGCCAGCATCAGCCAGAGCGTACTGGACAAGGAGGCCTCAAAAGCCTGGGCGGCCCCCTGCAGGCGCATTTCCACCGCAGCCGGCATGCCAATCTCGTCACGC
>JAAYHN010000231.1 GCA_012735395.1 Alcaligenaceae bacterium
CAGATTAAAATGAAGCCCATAATAACAATTGCCGCCTCTTGCACTTTCCTGTTATTGTTAACTGCGTGCAGTACAACACCGCCAGCCAACCCGGATAATATTTGCGAAATTTTCCGTGAAAAACCGTCCTGGCACAAGGCATCGCTTGAAACCAAAGAAAAGTGGGGGGTGCCTGTTCATATTCCCATGTCAATGATGTATCAGGAGTCCACTTTCCGGCATGATGCCAAACCCCCGAAAGATTATCTTTTGGGCTTTATTCCCTGGGGAAGGGTCAGTTCGGCCTATGGTTACGCACAGGCCAAAGATGAAGTCTGGAGCGATTACCGGAAAGAATCAAGCCGCTGGAGCCCCGATCGTGATGATTTTTCTGATGCCCTTGATTTTATGGGCTGGTATATGGATAAGGCTCAAAAAATAAACGGGGTTTCAAAATGGGATGCTTATGCGCAGTACCTGAATTACCATGAAGGCTGGACCGGCTATAAAAACCAAAGCTATTTGCAAAAAAAATGGTTAATGAATACAGCCGAAAAAGTTAAAAACAGGGCGGTACAATACAGCGTGCAATATGCCAGCTGCCGCAATAGTTTATAATTTAATAAAAATGATTTTAGTTTGAAATGTTTAAATTTAAGCGATTTTAGAAGAATTTTGTAAAATTTTGCGTTAATTTGTTGTTTTTGACATTTTATTAGTAGTTCCCTGAGTGTTTCATATTGCAAATTGCATGTACTATATGCAGATTGGAATCATGTTAATCACTGTTACATGACATGAATTGCATGTAGTATCCGTATTAATACCAAGTTTTGACAATGTCGTTATCATACCGTCAGGAGACCTCCATGAAAAAACTATTGAAAAAAACATTTACTAAAAATCTAGCCCTGTCAGCCGGTGCGCTTACCCTGTTTTCAGCAATAGCTGCTCCTGGCAGTGTTATGGCGCAACAAAAATTTGTCAGTATCGGTACCGGTGGTGTTACAGGCGTGTATTACGCTGCCGGTGGCGCTATTTGCCGCCTGGTTAACAAAGACCGTGCAACACACGGTTTGCGCTGTTCGGTCGAATCCACCGGCGGTTCAGTGTTTAACGTTAACACCATCAAAGCCGGAGAGCTTGATCTTGGCGTGGTCCAGTCTGACGTTGGTTATAACGCGTATAAAGGTGAGGGCCAGTTTAAAGGGCAGCCATTTGAAAAACTGCGTTCCGTGTTTTCTATCCACCCTGAGCCATTTACCATTCTTTCCCGCAAAGAAGCCAATATCAAATCTTTTGATGATTTGAAAGGCAAGCGTTTTAACGTAGGTAACCCGGGCTCAGGCACACGCGCCTCAATGGAGCAATTGCTGGCGGCCAAGGGCCTGGACATGAAATTCTTCTCATTGGCCTCAGAGTTGCGCCCCGATGAACACGGTTCAGCGCTGTGTGACGGCAAAATCGACGGCTTCTTTTATGGTGTAGGTCACCCTTCCGCCAATATCCAGGACCCAACCACCACATGTGGCGCTCAACTGGTATCTATCACTGGGGCTGAAGTAGACAAGCTGGTGGCAGACAATCCCTATTACGCTAAAGTAGCCATTCCTGGCGGGCTTTACCAAAACAACCCTAACGATACTGATACCTATGGTGTATTGGCCACTTTCGTGTCATCTTCCGATGTACCCGAGGAATCTGTCTATCAGGTTGTAAAAGCCGTTTTCGACAATTTTGAAGATTTTAAAAAATTGCACCCGGCATTAGGTCACCTGAAACAGGAAGAAATGGTTGTAAATGGTTTGTCAGCTCCTTTGCATCCTGGTGCTGAGAAATACTTTAAAGAAAAAGGCCTGATCAAGTAATTTAATTCAGTCTTAGAAAAGTCACTGATCTGGAATCCAATTTCTTAATTGATCCAACAGTGACTTTTTTTGTTGTAAATAAATAAGAAGGAAAATTATGAGTACTGATACTGATGCAATAAAAAATGCAAAGCTCGAGCAGCTGGTTGCTGATGTAGACAGGGGGGGCCGGAAAGTCGGAGGGATCACCGGAGCCGTATTGGCCGTAGGTGCGCTTCTCTGGTCTTTTTTTCAGCTATGGTACTCGTCACCATTGCCGTTTACGTTTAATTTTGCCATTTTCAATGATACGGAAGCCCGTGCCATTCACCTTGGAACGGCTGTCTTTTTGGGGTATCTGGCTTATCCTTTCAGCAAGAAAGGGGCGCATCATATGCCCTGGTATGACTGGGTATTTGCCATCATTGGCGGTGTTTGTGCCGCTTATCTGTTTTTGTTTTATAAGCAGTTGGCATTGCGGCCCGGTGTACCCACCAGCTTTGATGTCATAACTGCTTCTATCGGCCTGATCCTTTTGCTGGAAGTTACCCGCCGTTCACTTGGGGCACCCATGACAATACTGGGGACTGTCTTCTTGCTTTATGTGTTTTTGGGTCCACATTTGCCTGATGTCCTGGCCCACAGGGGGGCTTCTGTTGAACGCATGGTGTCCCATATGTGGCTTACTACCGAAGGTGTTTTCGGGGTAGCATTGGGTGTATCCGTTTCCTATATCTTTATTTTTGTATTGCTGGGCTCCCTGCTTGATCGCTGTGGTGCCGGTAACTACATGATGCAAGTTTCCTTTGCCTTGCTGGGGCACTTGCGCGGCGGTCCGGCCAAAGTTGCGGTAGTGTCTTCCGCTGTTAACGGGATTGTATCGGCCTCATCGGTTGCCAACGTTGTAACGGGCGGCATATTTACGATTCCCTTAATGAAAAAATCCGGCTATGGCGGTATTCGCGCCGGTGCCATTGAAACCGCTTCTTCGGTTAACGGGCAAATCATGCCGCCGGTAATGGGGGCTGCCGCTTTCCTGATGATTGAATACGTGGGTATCCCTTACACTGACGTGATCAAACATGCCATTTTACCTGCCACTATTTCCTATATAGCCCTGTTTTATATTGTCCACCTTGAAGCCCTGAAACTGGGTATTGAGCCCATGATGGGAGGGGGGAAACCCAAAACAATAACCCAGAAACTGGCCGGATGGGGCATGGGCATTGCCGGTACTTTTATTGTCATGGGGCTGGTTTACTGGATAGGCGTGGGCGTGCAGGCAGTCGCCGGTGCGGCGGCCATCTGGGTTCTGCTTGGTTTGCTGCTGGTGTTATACCTATGGCTGTTAAGCATTACCGCAAAGCACCCGGATCTTCCTACCGAAATCAGTGTGACCAATCCGGTGCGGCCTGAACCTTGGCCAACCGTACGTGCCGGTCTTTATTTCTTAATACCCATTGGTATTCTGGTATGGTGCCTTAGTGTAGAACAGCTTTCAGCAGGTTTGTCGGCATTCTATGCTTGTATTTCCATGATCTTCCAAATGCTGACCCAGCACCCGATCATTGCTTTTTTCCGCAAAAAAAACGTGGGCCCCGCTGCAAAACAGGGTGTTTCCGAAACCCTTACCGGGCTTGAAGAGGGTGCCCGTAACATGATTGGCATTGCTATTGCCTGCGGTACGGCTGGTCTGATTGTGGGTGCCATTACCCTGACAGGCCTGGGTTTGCGCATGACGGCTTTTGTTGAAATGGTCTCCATGGGTAACGTGCTGATCATGCTGTTCTTTACGGCAGCCGTTTGCCTTATCCTGGGGCTTGGCATGCCAACAACGGCAAACTATATCCTGATGGCTACCCTGATGGCACCTGTTGTGGTAGAGCTGGGTGCACAAAACGGCATTATCATTCCGCTGATTGCCGTCCATATGTTCGTGTTCTATTTTGGCATTATGGCTGACATCACGCCCCCCGTCGGGCTGGCAACATTTGCGGCGGCGGCCATTTCAGGTGAAGATCCAATCAAAACCGGGATCCAGGGTGTGAGATATGCGTTGCGTACGGTTATTTTGCCCTTTATCTTTATCTTTAATCCCTTAATTCTGTTAATTGGCGTAGACGGGTGGATAGAGCTGATACTGGTGGCTTTTGGGGCTACCCTTGCTTCACTTACTTTTGCAGCGGCCACCATGTTCTGGTTTCGCATAAAATGTAATTGGTTTGAAGTGATCCTGCTGTTTTTGGTGACCTTCCTGTTATTCAGGCCAGATTGGTTCATGAATAAACTGGCCGATGAATATGTCTCCCGTCCGGTCACGGAAATGTATACCGTTGCGGCAGATTTGCCTACATCAACCCGTTTTGTGGCCGTACTTAAAGGCATGAACCTGGAAGGGGAAGATATTGTAAAAACCGTTGCGGTTGATTTGCCTGCCTTGCCCGAGGATTCTGACTTAACCGGAGAAGCGGCTGGCAGACAGCGCTTGGCGGCTGCCGGGTTAAATATCATGGCTTTTGGTGATCAGGCACAAATTGCCAGCGTACGTTTTGGCAGCAGGGCCCAGAAATCAGGCTGGGAGCAGGGCTGGGATATTAATGAAGTAAAAATCCCCAATCCTTCCCGTCCCTCTGAGTTATTGTTTTTCATTCCTGCTTTGCTTATTCTTGGCGCCATATGGGTAGTGCAAGGCAGGCGCATGAAAAAACTGCCGGTTTCAGCAACTACCTGATGCGTTTTCCAGGGTACCTGGGCCAGGTACCCTGGAAAACGCATCAGGTAGTTGCTG
>JAAYHN010000232.1 GCA_012735395.1 Alcaligenaceae bacterium
AACAGCTGCCGCAAACAACTTATTGAAAGTTATTCTGGTGATTTTAAAGGTAGTGTTATTGCCAGTGAAGTCCGGCAGGAAGATGCGCCGGTGCAGTATGTCTTGTGTCGCCCTCCGCAGAAAGAAGAGGGCGAAAAAGCCAGCTCAGCTTAGCTTTTATATCCCCCCAAGGCAAACGTATTTCATTTCCAGGAACTCTTCAATTCCATAGACGGAGCCTTCGCGTCCAAGGCCGGACTGCTTGACGCCGCCAAAAGGCGCGACTTCATTGGATATCAGCCCGGTATTAACGCCAACCATACCATATTCAAGGGCTTCGGCCACCCTGAAAATACGGCCAATATCGCGACTGTAAAAATAAGCGGCCAGGCCGTATTCGGTTTGGTTGGCCAGGCGGATCACTTCATCTTCATCGCTAAAACTGACCACAGGGGCGACGGGCCCGAAAGTTTCTTCGTTCATGCACAGCATGTCTTCAGTTACCTGTGTCAGGACGGTAGGTTCGTAAAACCGTCCGCCCAGTGTGTGTGCCGTACCGCCAGTCATGATGATAGCCCCTTTTTCAATGGCATCTTTAACGTGTATGGCTACTTTTTGCACAGCGGAATCTTCAATGAGAGGGCCCTGGTTGACCGAATCCTGTAAGCCGTTGCCAACGACCAGCGTGTCTTTTACACGCTGGGAGAATTTTTCCACGAATTGGGCATAAACATGTTTGTGAACATAGAACCGGTTTGCGCATACGCAGGTTTGCCCGGCATTGCGGTATTTGGCTATCAGGGCGCCTTCTATTGCGGCATCGATATCGGCGTCATCGAAAACAATAAAAGGGGCATGCCCGCCTAGCTCAAGCGACAGTTTTTTAATACTGGGTGCGCTTTGCTGCATTAGAATACGGCCAACTGGCGTTGAGCCGGTAAAGGTCAGCTTGCGGATAACCGGACTGTCACAAAGTATTTTACCTATGTGGACAGAGCGTTCGGCATCAGCGGTAATGATATTGAGGACACCCGCCGGGATGCCGGCCTGGCGGGCCAACTCGGCCAGGGCAAGGGCAGACAGGGGCGTTTGTTCGGCAGGTTTTAAAATGATAGTGCAACCTGCAGCCAGGGCAGGGGCAACTTTGCGGGTAATCATGGCAAGCGGGAAATTCCATGGGGTGATGGCCGCGCATACCCCGATGGCCTGTTTCATAACCAGCATACGGTTATGGGCAGAAGGAGAGGACATGATGTCGCCCTGAATGCGTTTGGCCTGTTCGGCAAACCACTCAACAAAAGAGGCCCCATAATTGACTTCACCACGTGCTTCAGCAATGGGCTTGCCCTGTTCCAGGGTCATGAGCCGGGCCAGGTCTTCGCTGTTTTCCATAATCAGCTCAAACCATTTGCGCAGGAGGCCGGCTCTTTCTTTGGCTGTTTTTCTTGCCCATTTCAACTGGGCTTTTTGGGCATCCTGGATAACTTGCAAACAGTGTGTTTCAGAGCAGTTTGTGACGTGGGCGATAATCTCGCCTGTAGCCGGATTGTCAACCGTGAAATGGTTGTCTTCACCGGCAACCCATAACCCATTCAGATAGGCGCTGGTCTGAAATAAACCGGGGTTTTTCAGGGCAAGGGGTAATGCGTGCTTCATGTCATCTCCATAGGGATTGGTCAGGTTTATTCAATTAGCAAAGGCCGAGACAGCTGGTATCGCTCATGTATTCCTGGTGATACGTCTGGATATGTTCAACAATACGGGAAGGGCTGTCTTCTACAATGAACAGGTTGATATCATTGGGGGATATATAATGGTTCTCAAGCAATTGTTTTTTAAGCCATTGCAATAGCCCGTCCCAGAATTCCGTGCCCACGAAAACAATGGGCGCCTTGTGTGCCTTGCCTGTCTGGATTAGGGTGAGGGCCTCAAAAAGCTCGTCGAGTGTGCCGAAACCGCCGGGTAAAATGATGTAGCCCGAACTATTCATGAAAAACGTGGTTTTACGGGAAACAAAATATTTAAAATAAATGCTTTCGGATTGATAGCGGTTATCTTTTTGTTCGTGTGGCAAATTAATATTGAGCCCGATGCTTGTGCCGCCCGCTTCAAAACAGCCTTTGTTGGCGGCTTCCATAATACCCGGGCCACCACCGGAAATAATGCTGAATCCTGCTTGTGCCAGTCTTTGGCTGATCTCAATCGTTTTATGATAGTAAGGTGAATCTGTTTTTGTGCGCGCACTTCCGAATATACTTACAGCTGCGGAAATATCTTTTAAATGATTGGCGGCATCTTGTAACTCTGCAGAAATTTCCCTGATTTGTTCCTGGATAGCCGTTGTTTTTGTTACTGACATGAAAAAAACCTTATTACTTGTTGATGGATCTAGCTATTTGTACCGGGCTTTCCATGCAATGCCAGATTTAAGAAATGCATTGGGTGAACCAACCGGTGCAATTTACGGTGTCATCAATATGATGCGCAAAATAAACCAGGATTATCAGGCCGACTATATGGCCTGCATTTTTGATGCAAAAGGCAAGACCTTTCGTGATGACCTGTATCCTGACTATAAAGGGCAGCGCCCACCAATGCCCGATGATCTGGTTTTGCAAATAGAACCAATCCATGAAGCCATAAGTGCAATGGGGTGGCATGTCATAGCAAAACCAGGCGTCGAAGCCGATGACATTATTGCTACTCTAGCAGAAATTGCGACACAAAATAATGTCAATACGATTATTTCTACCGGTGACAAGGATATTGCCCAATTGGTCAATGAGCATGTCAGTCTGGTCAATACCATGACCAATGAAAAGCTTGATGTCGAAGGCGTGACCAACAAATTTGGTGTTCCTCCCGGGCAAATCATTGACTATTTAATGTTGATTGGTGACACGGTTGATAACGTTCCCGGCGTACCCAAGGTGGGGCCTAAAACCGCAGTCAAATGGCTAAGCCAGTATGGTTCAATCAATGCACTGGTTGAAAATGCAAATGAGATTAAAGGGGTGGTAGGGAACAATCTGCGGGAAACCATTCCACATTTTGAATTGACCCGCCAGTTGATTACGATTAAACGCGATTGCGATGTCAGTGCCTTTTTTTCAACCCTGTCTGATTTAGCACCCAAGCCACAAGATGAAGGAAAACTGAAAGCCATTTATGAGCATTTCGGTTTTAGGACCTGGCTGCGCGAATTGACCGGAGATGCCCAGGCCATACCCGAGCAGGATGCCCGGCAGGCCAAAGAAATACCAGTGGCACCCGCACAGGTAGACTATATTACGGTCGATACACCCGAGTTGCTTGAAGAGTGTCTCAAGCAAATCAAAGAAGCCAAATGGGTTGCGCTGGATACGGAAACCACTTCACTGGATCCAATGAACGCAGTTCTGGTGGGTACCTCCATGTCAATCCGCCCTGGCCAGGGCTGGTATATTCCGGTCGCCCATAAGGGCACGCTTGTAGGCAATCAGCTGGATAAAGCCATGGTGCTTGAAAAGCTTAAACCATGGCTGGAAAATGGGGAAACAGCCAAAATTTTGCAAAATGCCAAATATGATACCCACGTGTTTGCCAACGAGGGTATCGCCTTAAAAGGCATTAAAGAAGACACCATGTTAATGGCCTATGTGCTGGAGTCCCATCGCAGTGTGGGTATGCAGGACTTGGCCCAGCGTTATCTGGGGCGCAAAGGGGTTGATTACACCGAGCTGTGTGGCAAAGGTGCCAGCCAGATCGGTTTTGATGAGGTTGATATTGAAAAGGCTTCTTTCTACGCCTGCGAAGATACCGACTTTACGCTGCAACTGGCCGAACAGATGCGGCCGCTGGTTAATGCCGAAGAAGGGCTGGACCGGATTTATCGCCTTGAATTATGGGTGTCAGAGGTATTGGCCAAGATTGAACGTAATGGGGTCAAAATAGATGAAAAAAAACTGCAGCAGCAAAGCCATGAAATAGGGCAGAAACTGGTCGCACTTGAAAACAAGGCTTATGAGTTGGCCGGGCAGCCTTTCAATCTGAACTCACCCAAACAGCTTGCCGAAATTTTATTTGAGCGCATGCAATTGCCGGTGGTTCGCAAAACACCCAAGGGGGCGCCTTCAACCGATGAAGAAGTGCTTACGAAACTGGCCCAGGACTACCCCTTGCCTGCCGCCTTGCTTGAATACCGGGGTCTGGCCAAGCTGAAATCAACCTATACCGATAAACTGCCCAAAATGATTAATCCGCGAACCGGGCGGGTACATACGAATTATGCACAGGCTGCCGTTATTACCGGTCGCCTGGCATCATCCGATCCAAACCTGCAGAATATTCCGGTACGCACTGAAGAAGGTCGCCGGGTGCGAACCGCTTTTGTGCCGGAAGAAGGCAATATCCTGATGTCGGCCGACTACTCGCAGATTGAATTGCGGGTCATGGCACATGTTTCTGATGACGCCAACCTGCAGCAGGCTTTTGCCCAGGGGCAGGATATTCACCGGGCTACGGCATCCGAGGTGTTTGGTACGCCTATCGAGGAAGTCAGCAGCGAACAGCGCCGTGCCGCCAAGGCTATTAATTTTGGCCTGATTTATGGTATGGGGGCATTTGGCCTGGCCAATAACCTGGGCATTACCCGTGATGCGGCGCAATCATACATTGATCGCTATTTTGCCCGTTATCCCGGAGTGGCCAGTTATATGGACCGTATCAGGGTGCAGGCAAGCGAACAGGGTTATGTGGAAACGGTTTTTGGCCGGCGCTTGTGGCTTCCCGAAATCAAGGGGGCGAAAGGTCCGCGTAAAGCTGCGGCAGAACGGGCGGCCATTAATGCCCCCATGCAGGGTACGGCGGCCGATTTAATCAAAATGGCCATGGTGGCTGTGCAGGAATGGCTGGAAAAAGAAAACCTGAAAACATTAATCATTATGCAGGTACATGATGAACTGGTACTTGAGGTGCCAGCTGACGAGGCCGATCTGGTGCGAACCAAATTGCCCGGATTAATGTGCCAGGTTGCCGAGCTGAAAGTGCCTTTGGTGGCCGAGGTGGGTGAGGGCAGCGACTGGGAACAGGCCCATTAAAATATAAACCCGTGTTTTTTTTGTTTATGACAAAAGAGGTACCCCGGTTGTATAGGGGTATCTCTTTTTTGTGCTGGACAGGAATGTCGTGCCCCTTGGGGCTATGTGAGCGTCTTATTGGGCGACACGGGCACGCAGGGCGTTAATCCGGTATTCGATAGGGGGGTGGGTGGAAAACAGGGCGGCCGCATTGATTTTGCCGCTGATACCCAGGGCGTTTAATTGCTGTGGCAGTTCGCCAGGCTGCATGCCACCCAAGCGGGCCAGGGCATTAATCATGGGCTGGGTTGAGCCCAGCAATTGGGCAGATCCGGCATCGGCACGATATTCGCGCTGGCGGGAGAACCAGGCAACAATAATGGATGCCAGGATACCAAACACGATTTCACAGGCAATTACCGAAATATAGTAGCCAATACCAACATCACGTTCGTTTTTAAGAATAACCCGGTCAACAACATAACCAACAACACGGGACAGGAAAACCACGAAGGTGTTAACGACACCCTGGATCAGGGTAAGCGTGATCATGTCGCCGTTGGCAATGTGCGCGATTTCATGGCCCAGCACTGCGGCCACTTCTTCTTCGTTCATGCTGTTAAGCAAACCGGTGGAAACGGCTACCAGCGCTTCATTTTTAAAGGCACCAGTGGCAAAAGCATTGGCCTCACCCTCATAAACGGCAACTTCAGGATGGCCGATTCCGGCACGGTCGGCCAGTTGATGGACGGTGTCTACCAGCCAGGCTTCGATGCTGTTGGCCGGGGCGGCAGGGTTGATAACACGGGCACCGGTGCTCCATTTTGCCATGGGTTTGCTCATAAGCAGGGAAATAATGGAACCGGTAAAACCGACAACGGCTGAAAAAGCCAGCAGTTGTGTCATATCCAGCCCGTTGGCTGTAATAAAACGGTTAATGCCAAGAATATTCAGCGTAACGCCCAACACAACCATGACAGCCAGGTTGGTCATTAGAAAAAGAAAAATACGTTTCATAGGGGAGCTTACCTTCGAATCTGCTGTTTAAGGATAAATAACAGCGAGTAATATAGTTTAAATTAAGGGGTTTTACAGATAAATTGATTTGTTTGATTATATAAGGCTGTTTCCTGTTTTTTAAAGAAGGCTTGGGTATAGAATGATATTTTTCTATTTCAGAATATTCCTTCAAATTAAGGTTCAGGTTAGGCTATGCAATCGTTATGGATGCTTCTGGCAGCGTTTATGTTTGCCATTATGGGGGCTTGTATTAAATTATCTTATGCGAGCGGGTCAACCCTGGCATTAATCGTGATAGCCCGTGGCGTGCCTTCTATCGTGGCAATTCTGTTATGGGCTGTTTTCAGTAACCGTTCCCTGAAGCCTATCAGTGTCAAATTGCATTTTTTACGGAATCTCTTTGGGGTTTCCGCCATGTGGATGGGGTTTTATGGTTATTCCGTTTTACCGCTTTCAACCAGCACCAGCCTAAACTATACCTCACCGTTGTTCATTGCAGGCTGGCTTTACTTCAGCAATAAAGGGCCTAAAGACCATGTCCGTCTGTTGGCGGTGATACTGGGTTTTCTGGGCGTGCTTTTGGTGTTGCGCCCAAGTATTACCGAAGACCAATGGTTTGCCGCTTCACTGGGGGTTATGTCGGGGGCTTTTGCGGGCATTGCCATGTTGCAAATCAGGGAATTGGGTGCTTTGGGTGAACCGATCTGGCGCACGGTATTCTATTTTTCCCTGGTCGTGGTGGTAACCGGCTTTCTGGGGCTCAAGGCGCATGGTTACGGCTCTCCCGACTGGCTAACCTGGATTGCCCTGGGCGGAGTGGGTGTTTCAGGCCTGATTGGGCAATTGGCCTTGACACGGGCATTTGGGGCCGGTTCACCCATTCTTACGGCAGCATTGCAATACAGTACAATCATATTTGCCGCTATACTGGGGATTGTCTTCTGGGGTGATATCCCCGATTTGTTGGCCTGGACAGGCATGGCATTAATTATTGCGGCTGGCCTGTTAACCGCCTGGCGAACCATGCGCCTGGCCGAGGCAGCCAAAAAACAATGAATACCTGAGTTTGAATAATCTGGAGCAAAATTGTGGAACCGTTAATTTCAGCACTCGAGTTGCAAGATCTTGTCAATGATGACAACGGGCTTGTGCTGCTTGATGCAAGGCATGATTTAAGCAATCACCAATTGGGTAAAGAGCAATATCTCGAAGGGCATATCCCGGGGGCTGTTTTTCTTGATCATGAACGTCAATTGTGTGGCGTTAAAACTGGCAGTAACGGGCGCCACCCCCTTCCCGAACGTAGTGATTTCATTCAGCTTATTGCCGGTTTGGGTATCAGGCAAGATGCGAATATCGTGGTTTACGATGCGCGCGACAGCATGTTTGCCGCCCATTTGTGGTGGATGCTACGCTGGATTGGTTGCATGAATGTGCGCGTGCTTAATGGGGGCTGGAGTGCATGGAACCAGATAAGCGGTGATGTTGAAAGGTCAGAGCCTGCGCCCCGCCAGCCTGTTCAATGGGCATCAACAACCGCCGCCATGCCCGTTGTCAATGCCAGTGAGGTGTTAAATAATATAAACCAGCCTGTCCGTACCTTGATTGATGCCCGTGCCGAAAACCGTTACCGTGGCGATATTGAGCCTATGGATCCGGTTGCCGGGCATATACCGGGTGCTGTCAATTGGCCGTTTTCCCGTAATCTGGACAGTGATGGCTTTTTTCGGCCTACCCCGGAACTGCGGGCGGATTTTACCGTTTTGCTTGATGGCCAGACCCCCGAAAAAGTAATCCATCAATGCGGTTCGGGTATCAGTGCCTGCCATAATTTACTGGCCATGGAAGTGGCCGGTTTGACCGGTTCTGCCTTGTATCCGGGTTCCTGGAGTGAATGGTGCAGCGATGCCAGCCGGCCCGTTGTAACACCTTAGTTCAAGCCGGGTTAAAGGCAAAAAATATCCCGGCCTGGGAATAATCCAGGTCGGGATATTTTGTTTGCTAATGCCGAAGAAGCAAAACCGTTTATTTTTGCATGATGCGGTTATACCATTCATGGAAATGCTGCATGCCATCTTCCATGGGTGATTGGTAAGGGCCAACCTCACTGGTATTACGCTTATACAGGGCCAGACGGCCGGCGTCCATGCGTTCGCCAATTTCATCGTCTTCTATGGCGGTTTCCATATAAGCAGCACGTTGTGCCTCGATGAAGTCACGTTCAAACATGGCAATTTCTTCGGGGTAATAAAATTCAACCACGTTCACGGTTTTTTGTGGGGTGACCGGGTATAGCGTGGATAATACCAGTACATGCGGGTACAGCTCTATCATGTGGGTTGGGTAATAGGTAACCCATACTGCCCCGAAATCGGGTTTTTCGCCCTGGCGGAATTTAAGCAGTTCATCGTGCCATTTTTTGTATACGGCAGAGCCCGGGTTGGCCAGTGCCTGGTGCACGCCTACCCGTTGGGAACTGAACCAGTCAGAGAACTCCCAGGTAAGGTCGTCACAGGTTACAAAGTTGCCCAGTCCGGGATGGAAAGGGGCAACGTGGTAGTCTTCCAGATAAACCTCAATGAATGTTTTCCAGTTGTAATTGCATTCATGAACTTCTACGTGATCCAGGACATAGTCTGAAAAATCAAACTCGGATGTCGCAAACAGCGATGCCATGTCTGCGGCAGGGTCACGGGGGCCTTCAAACAGCAGGCCATGGCAGTTTTTTAAGGGAAATTTCTGCAGGTTTTTACAGGGGTTTGTGTCAAACTGCGGGGCGCCCAGCAGTTCTCCCTCGTTGTTATAGGTCCAGCGATGCAAAGGGCATACGATATTGCCGCCATTGTTTTGCAAATTGCCACTGTTATTGACAGCACCGGTGACATTGCCTGCTTCGCCTCCCAGCATAATAGCCTGCCGGTGGCGGCAGATATTGGAAAGCAATTCCGGGCCATTTTTGTTGCGCAGCAAGATGCGTCCGGCCTGCTCCTGGACAAGTGTTCTCCAGTCACCATTATTGGGCACCATTTTTTCATTGCCAATATAAGTGGAAGATTGCCTGAAAATGAGTTCTTGTTCTTTGGCAAATATATTTTCGTCAAAATACATTTGAACCGGCAATTGTGTTTGTGCTGGCTCTACATGCGCCATTGTTGCGATTTCTGACATGCTGTGGACCCCCCGCATTAATAAAAAATAAAGCCGTCTCACCAAGGGTCATGAGCCGGCAGGTTATAAGTAAAAGTGGTGGTAAATTATACCCGTAAAATGGCTGTTTTTTTTTAAAGAACGTAACCGCGACCATTTGGTTTTTATTTTGACTCTTGTGAAAACCGGCTTTCTAGTGGCAGGAGGGGGCACGATATAGTGTATTTGGTGGGAAGAATTATCTGCATTTAACACCATGATGGCGGTAGAAACGGACAGCGATTGAAAAATACGTAAAATTGTCAAAATATAGACAAGGCTGCGCCATGATTTCGTACAATACATGATTAATTTAATTTTTTTGGAGTACCCCTTGCCAGAATCCCCCAAAAAACAGGATGTGCCCGCTTTACCGGAAGATTTTGAATCTGCCCTGAAAGAACTTGAAGAAATTGTGCAGTCCATGGAAAGCAATGTACTTTCCCTGGAAACGTCCTTACAGGTTTATGAAAGAGGGGTTGCTTTGGCGCGTGTTTGCCAGGAACGGCTTGATGCCGCCGAGCAACAGGTCCAGGTATTGCAAAATAATTTATTGCGGCCAATGCAAGGTGGGGTAGATTAAGCAATGAGTACAGGTTCAATGCCCTTTCAGGATTGGCTGGCGGTGTGCGTTAAAAATGTAGAAAACGCACTCAATAAAGCCCTTCCCGAAAAAAATGAAATACCAGAGCAATTACACGAGGCAATGCGCTACGCCACTTTGGGTGGGGGTAAAAGGGTGCGGGCCATGCTGGTTTATGCGGCAGGCAAGGCGGCCTTGCAGCAGGGCGCCAATTCTGGCTCTTATGGTCACTCCCTTGACAGGGCAGCGGCGGCCGTTGAGCTGATTCATGCCTATTCATTGATTCATGACGACTTGCCCTGTATGGATGATGACGTCCTGCGCAGGGGGCAGCCCACTGTTCATGTGCGTTACGGTGAGGCAACCGCCATGCTGGCCGGAGATGCCTTGCAACCTTTGGCCTTTGCCGAGCTTGCCAGTATGCCGATTGCGCCTGCGCTGGTGGTGCAGGCGGTACAGGTATTGGGCCGTGTTGCGGGCAGCCTGGGTATGGTGGGCGGGCAGGCTATTGATTTAAGCAGCGTTAACCAAACATTAAACCAGGAACAGTTGCAGTTTATGCATCGTCTTAAAACCGGTGCGCTTATTGAAGGCAGTGTTTTGCTGGGGGCGATTGTGGCCGGGGCCAACTCGGAAATCAGGCAGGCACTTGAAACTTATGGTTCAGCCATGGGGCTGGCTTTCCAGGTGGTCGATGATATCCTTGACGTGACTGCCGATACCCAGAAACTGGGTAAAACGGCCGGTAAAGATGCCAATGAAAACAAGCCAACGTATGTTTCAATAATGGGTCTGGAAGAATCCAGGGAGTTTGCCCGGCAATTGCATGAGGTGGCTATCACTGCCATCAAGCCCTTGGGTGAATCTGCAGATCGACTTAAAGAACTGGCCGATTTTATCGTTCACCGTAGTTATTGATGTGAAAAGTAATGTCAAATTATTTAGAAAAGCTCAACTCGCCAGATGATGTCAGGAAGTTAAGCCGGCATGATTTACCTAAAGCCGCCAATGAACTTCGATCATTTATTATTGAATCCGTTTCAAAAACAGGTGGTCACTTATCATCCAATCTGGGAACGGTAGAGCTCACGCTTGCGCTGCATTATGTTTTTAATACACCGCATGACCGTATTATATGGGATGTCGGGCATCAATCGTATCCGCATAAAATACTTACCGGCCGTCGTGAAGGTATGGCCCATTTGCGTCAGGAAGGTGGTATTTCCGGTTTCCCCAAACGCAATGAGTCCGAATACGATGCATTCGGGACGGCACATTCGTCCACGTCCATTTCAGCGGCATTGGGTATGGCAGTGGCGTCCCGTAACCAGGGCATCCAGCGTCAGCATATTGCCGTGATCGGTGATGGCTCCATGACCGCCGGTATGGCTTTTGAAGCCCTGAATAATGCAGGCGTGACGCCAGATATCAATCTTCTGGTTGTCCTGAACGATAACGATATGTCAATTTCACCACCGGTGGGGGCGCTTAACAAATACCTTGCCAGGTTATTGTCAGGCACACTATATCAAGAGGCACGCAATGTCGGCAAAGCCGTCCTGGGGCAGTTTCCGTCTCCGGTAATGGAAATTGCACGTAAGGTCAAGGGGCATGCCAAAGGCATGCTGAGCCCGGCAACCCTGTTCGAAGAACTCGGTTTTAATTACGTGGGGCCCATCGATGGTCATGATCTTGATGCACTGGTGCCAACAATGCAGAATTTGCGTCAATTGGGCGGCTTGCAGTTTTTGCATGTCGTGACCAAAAAAGGCCAGGGCTATAAGCTGGCCGAGGCAGATCCGGTTTTGTATCATGGCCCCGGCAAGTTTGATCCCGAGCTGGGTATCCAGAAGCCGGCCAAACCGGGCAAAAAAACCTTTACCCAGGTTTTTGGTGATTGGCTGTGTGATATGGCCGAACAAG
>JAAYHN010000233.1 GCA_012735395.1 Alcaligenaceae bacterium
AGTCAGACCGTCCAGCGAAGCAGGAACCCGCCGAAGCGACTACACAGGGGGTCGCCCTTGTTTAGCGCCGTAGGAATCGCCCTCCTTCAGGTGGGCGAGGATGTCAAGCATGACAGCATCAAAACCCTTTATGTGATTTGCATGTTAAAGTAAACGGTTTTTAATAAGCTTGCTATTGCCTGGTATGACTGCCTTATCTTCCGTTCTGGTTTTTGCCCATCAATTATTAATAAATACTGTCCAGCCCGGAGAGGCCGCGATTGATGCCACGATGGGCAACGGGCATGATACGCTGGTGCTGGCGCAATGCACCACAGAAAAGGGTCGGGTTTATGCCTTTGACATCCAGGAACGGGCCCTTGAAAAAACCCGCAAGCGTTTGCAGGCGGCGGCACAGGCCAATCATGTGCAATTAATTGCCGATGGGCATCAGCATATCAGCCATCATGTGCGTGAAACCGTGGCGGCCGTTATTTTCAACCTGGGCTATTTGCCCGGTGGCAATAAGGCATTAACCACGCAATGGGATACAAGCCTGGCAGCGATTGAACAGTCGCTGGCTTTATTAAGGCAGCACGGCCTGCTCTTGCTGGTGCTTTATCCGGGGCATGAACCGGGCAAGGCAGAACAGGAAGCCATTGAGGCTTTTGTGGCAAAGCTGGATCAGCAGGAATTCCAGGTTTTGCGCTATCAGTTTATTAACCAGAAAAACAACCCGCCTTATTTACTGGCGATTGAAAAGTTGTCTGCTGTTAAATAAGCATCAGGGTTTCACGGGCAGACTGGTTAAGCTGTTCTTTAAAAGCAGAGCGCGCCTTGGTTAAATGGCCATCGGTAAAGCGGGCAATTTTGTTACTGGTATTGCCGTCTTTGACCTGGCTGATGACATAAGAGCCACAGGCCATGTGCCTGAGTATCAGCAAGTCGTACTGCAGTGGGCTGTGCGGGTTGTAGTGTTTGAAAATTTGCGGCAAGCCGTTTTTCAGCCCCTTTTCACTGAGCCAGCCAGAGCGTGAATAAAACTCCGGGTTTTCTTCTTTCTGGCATGGCAGCGCCAGGTTAATGTAGAAAGGGTTGTCTTTGTGAACACGGTCATCAAAGTTTCTATATAAATAGGTTTCCATGGGATACCTTTATAAATCAAAAAGTTATGGCGGCATTATCCATGTTTTATATTAAAAAACAGTGACAGTTAATTAATGGGGGAGAAGTGTTGCATAAGTGACCTTTCCCGGTTGTCATACGGGCAAGGGCTTTATGGCAGGAAGGAAGAAAAAACAGGGGTTGAAAACGCCGGCAGCAGAGGCATACTGCCGGGCAGAGGCTGAACTGTCAGGAGGGGCGTTTCAATGATGCGTTGTAATGCTTTACATATTCTTCGAATGACTCGGTATCGGATGCTTCAATTTCTTTTTGTTCAAGAATAGATTCCTGCACCAGGTTTTTAAGCTTTTGGTCGGCTTCCACCGATAATTCTCGCAAACGCAGTGCTTCTGAGTGTTCCTGGCTTTTTTGCAGGGTATAGTCTTGCAAGCTTAAACCACTTTCCCTGAGGGCATTCAGCAAACGGGCCGAGGGGGTCAGGTCTGGATTGTCCAGTTTCTGGCGTTGCAGTTCAAC
>JAAYHN010000234.1 GCA_012735395.1 Alcaligenaceae bacterium
ATGTAATATAATGTATTAATATTATTAATATACGTAACTTCAGTGTGTTTTTATTTTTTTTATGATTATTTATTAAAAAAATGTAATAAATTAAACCATATGTATTTTTTATTGTTGTTTTTAGCGAACTTGTTAAGGCAGGCCATTACCCCGTTTTTGGTGGAAGTATTTAGCACGGCAAAAAATAACAGGCATGAAAAATATCATATGGCTACCACAGTTTGCTACACTATATGTTGTTGTCAAAATCAGGTCGGTTAAAAGGGTTTAAATGAAAAGAGCTTTATTGCTATTGCTTCCTGCTTTGTTGGCGGTACAGGGTTGTGCCCGTCCGGTTACTATTGTTGCGCCGCTCAGTGACACTGAAAAGCAAACCTTAAGCTGTAAACAGATTGGTCGTGAATCAGACCGGCTAAATATCCTGTTGAACCAGCTTCGTCATGGTAATGATGCACTAATCAGTAATGATGCCGCCGAAACCCGGCAAGGGATACAGGCGGCAGAATTGCGTTTGCAGCAGATTCGGGAACTGAGCGTCCAGAAGCTGTGTGTTTTTGGTTAACCGCTTATATGCCTTTAAAGGGTAAAAAATGAAAAAATTGTTAGTTCTTGCCAGTGTGCTGTTAACGGCATGCGCGGGTGGGCCAGTTGATGACAGCCGGGCAGCGGAATGTGCCCAGGTACAGTCACGGATTATCCAGCCCCCGGGTATCCCTGGAGCCGGTAATTTCCTGTCGCGTGCCAATGATAACGTCCGCGCCGATAACGAACGTGAACGTGCCAGACGTTTAGGCTGTATACAGTAATAGTCAATCACTCTTCGGAGTGATTTTTTTTGCCATTATGACGCCCTCATTGGCCAAGGCATCGGCCCTTTCGTTGCCGGGGTCTCCGGCGTGGCCTTTAACCCATTTCCAGGTAATGTCATGCAAGGCCACCAGCTGATTCAGTTCCTGCCATAAATCCACGTTTTTTACCGGTTTTTTATCGGCCGTTTTCCAATTCCGCCTGAGCCATCCATCCATCCATTCGGTTATGCCTTTCTGTACATATTGGGAGTCAATGTGTAGCACGATTTTGCAGGGGCGTTTCAGTGCTTTCAGGGCTTCAATAACAGCAGTCATTTCCATCCGGTTGTTGGTGGTGTCCAGTTCTCCGCCGCAAAGGGTCTTTTCATGGGGGCCCTGCCGCAGAAGAACGCCCCAGCCACCAATGCCCGGATTGCCTTTGCAGGCACCATCGGTCCAGATCTCGACTGTTTTTTTATCCATTTTCTATATTAAATAATTGACTGATTTCCCTTTGCCGAACGATGGCCGGGCGTTTGTTTGATACGCTTTTGCGACGTTTCTTTTTTAACACGGGGCCAACCAGATGCATGCCACGTGCCCGTTTTACAGCGGATAGCAAGTATACCCCACCGGCCACAGGCCACCATCTGTCTCCGGCTTTATTCATGAAATTCCAGCGTTTAAGCCATTTTTCGGTTTGGCAGGCCGGTGTGTAACAACCAAAGTGCCCCCGGTCAATTTCCAGGGACAGCAATTTCAACCAGTCTTTCAGGCGTCGCACTGAAACTAGGCTGCTGTTTGAAATGGGTATCCAGCGTTTTAGCAGGGGGGTGCGGTTGCGTAAGCCCCATAAACTCCAGGGATTGAAGCCGGTAATAACAACCCGGCCTTCGTAAACCAGGACGCGTTCAACCTCGCGCAGTATCTGGTGCGGATCCTGGGCACATTCAAGAATATGCGGCATGATGATCAGGTCTATGCTGCAATTGGGAAAGGGAAGGCGCTCGAACGAGCTGGAAATGATTTTTACCTGATCGTTGTTTGTTACAGTATTTTCTGTGTCATCCGTTAAAATTAGCTTCGACCTGATCCGGTTGTTTCGCAGGAAATTCCATTTTGGCAAGCCCAGCTGCAGCGCATTGAATCCAAATGCGTTGGAAACGATTTGATCAAATTTTTCTGTTTCCCAGTTAATGACAGTTTGACCAGGATCAGAGTTTAACCACTGTGTCAGGTTTATTATCTGTGTATTAGCTTGTGCCACGCCTGCCCCGGGTAAGTGTGAAGTGTTTGTAACGTTTAAATGTTGGATATGACAATTAAAATTCTGCCTATCAATGCCTTCAATGATAATTATATCTGGATAATTGTACAGGGTAATGACGCAGTCGTTATAGATCCCGGCCAGGCTGGGCCCGTCCTGGCGGTTCTTCAAGAAAAAAACCTGGATTTACGCGCTATTCTGGTAACCCATCATCATGCCGATCATGTGGGTGGCATTGCCGCTTTGCTTGAATATGCGCCTGCCACTGTGGTTTATGGGCCAGCCCATGAAGCCATCCCTTTTCGTGATGTAGCCCTGCGCGAGGGCGATGTTGTCAAACCAGACGGGTTTTCCTGGGCGCTTTCCGTACTTGAGGTTCCTGGCCATACATTGGGGCATATTGCTTATTTTGGGCAAATCAACCAGGGTCAGCCGGTTCTGTTTTGTGGCGATACCTTATTCGCGACCGGGTGCGGAAGAATATTTGAAGGAAATTCTACGCAAATGCACCAAAGTATTGATAAATTTAGAAAATTGCCTCAGAATACGCTGGTGTTTTGTGCCCATGAATATACGCTGGGTAATATTAAATGGGCACTTGAAGTAGAAAAGGGGAATCCCGATTTGCAACAGTGGTCGCAAGAAGCACAGGCAATCAGGAATCAGGGTAAGCCTACCGTTCCAACCACGGTAGCGCACGAATGCAAGACCAATCCGTTTATGCGGGTTGCTCAGGAGTCAGTTATCAAGGCGGCGCAAATCAGGGCCGGACGCAGCTTAAATGCGCCCGATGAGGTGTTTGCCGTGCTGCGGGACTGGAAGAATAATTTCTAAGGATGTTCATGAAAATAGTTAAGTTTGCCGTTGTTGCCTCTGTTGTTGTTTTAACAGGATGTGCATCCTCCAGTGATTCTTCCAGGAGTTATTCATCATCATCTTCTTCACTGGGCCAACAGAAAGATGTCTGGGAACGTATCCGTAAAGGGTACAAAATGCCAAATCTGCAAGATGACAAAGTAACGTACTGGACAAATTATTACGCAGCCCGCCCAAAGTCAGTCCAGGTCATGGCAGAGCGTTCAGGTAAATATATCCATCACATTACCAAAGAACTCGAGCGCCGCAATATGCCAACCGAACTGGCCCTGTTGCCTTTTGTTGAAAGCGCTTACAATGCAACAGCCGTATCCAGCGCCAAGGCCGCCGGTTTATGGCAATTTATTCCCAGTACCGGAACCCATTACAATCTTGCCCAAGATTGGTGGAAAGACGAACGTCGTGATCCTATCGAGTCTACCAATGCGGCCTTGAATTACCTGTCTTATCTGCACAGCTTCCAGGGTAATGACTGGCACCTGGCATTGGCCTCTTATAACTGGGGGGAGGGTGCGGTGAAACGTGCCCGTGACCGTAACGCCCAGGCCGGCCAGGGAACAGACTACCTGTCCCTTAAAATGCCAAAAGAAACCCGTGATTATGTGCCAAAGTTAATGGCGATCAAGCATATTATTGCCAATCCTGCCAAATATGGGGTCAATTTGCCGCATGTGCCCGATCAACCTTATTTTGAAGTTGTCCGGCAAACACAGGACATTGACGTTGATGTCGCCGCCCGTCTGGCAGAAATTTCCGTTGATGATTTCCGTGAATTGAATCCATCCAGCAAGCGTCAGGTTTTGCTGGGTGAGCACAACCCCCGTATCTTGCTTCCTAAAAAGAAAGTGGCCACCTTCAAGAAAAACCTCAGTAATTACAAAGGCAGTTTGTCTGCCTGGAAAGGTTATACGCCAGAGCCCGGCGAATCTTTGGCCAGTATCGCGAACAAATACGGTATTTCCCTTGAAAAACTGAAGTCCCTGAACGGCTATGGCAGCAAACAGAACGTTGCCCTGTCTTCCCGGACTTTAATGGTGCCACGCAGTACAGGGCAGGGTATTACGCCGTCTGCCTCACCATCCGGTCTTGTTCCAAGTCGTGATATTATTGCGCCCGCCATCAATAATTCAACACCTGCCATGCTGGCCAGCAATACCGGCGTGACGGGTTCTGCAGGTATGGCGGCTGCCTCGGCAGCGATGCCCGGGCAGCAGAATGCCGCTCCGGTGCCTTCGCTTGCTTCGGCTTTACGTCCTGCGGTGGCTTCTACAGGCGCAGATCCTTTGGCTGATATCATTTATAAAAACAGTAATAACCAGGCTTTGGCGGCAAACGTCCGTGCAGTGCCGGCAGCTGTTACTGGCTCTGCTTCCGCAGTACCGGGCGTAACGGCCAGGCCTGCTGCATATAGCCGTTCAACAACGGCAGTGGCTGTCAAAGAGAGCAAAAAACCCGTTGCACGCACGGCTTCACTAGGCAAGTCAGGCAAAACAACCGCGAAGGCAAAAGTAATTACTCACAAAATTGTGAAAGGAGATACCTTGTATTCGCTGGCAAAACGTTATAATACGTCGGTTAAAGATTTGCAGGCCTTGAATAACCTGGGTAAAGAGCCTCTTAAATTGGGTGCGTCATTGCGCATTCCCGGCTCAGGGGCCCGTGGTTAAATAAAACAAGCCTGTAAATTTCAGGATATGAATTGCGTAATACCTTTGTGTTACGCAATTTTTTTATAATAGCTTCCGTTTTGAAAAATTAGGATAAGAAAAAATGGGTTTTCTTGCAAACAAACGAATCCTGGTCACAGGTGTTATTTCCAACCGTTCAATTGCCTATGGTATTGCACAAGCTTGTCACAGGCAAGGTGCCGAGCTGGCATTTACCTATGTGGGAGAGCGCTTTAAAGAACGGGTGACAGAATTTGCGGCTGATTTTGGCAGTAATATTGTTATTCCCTGTGATGTCGCTTCAGATGAAAACATTGAGTCGGCTTTTGCCGAGCTGGCAAAACACTGGGATGGCCTTGACGGTCTTGTGCATTCAATCGGTTTTGCGCCCCGTGAAGCCATTGCCGGTGATTTTCTTGAGGGTATAAGCCGTGAGAGTTTCCGTATTGCACACGATATTTCCGCTTACAGTTTTCCTGCCATGGTTCGGGCTGCCTTGCCTTTATTGCAGGCACGCAAGGGCTCTGTCCTGACCATGACTTACCTGGGGGCTGAAAAAGCCATTCCCAACTATAATACAATGGGTCTGGCCAAGGCCTCTCTTGAGGCCAGCGTCCGTTACCTGGCCAGCGCGCTGGGCGAGCAGGGAATCCGTGCCAATGCCATTTCGGCCGGTCCCATTAAAACCCTGGCGGCCAGTGGTATCAAAGACTTTTCCGTGATTCTTAATCACGTAGAAAAATATGCGCC
>JAAYHN010000235.1 GCA_012735395.1 Alcaligenaceae bacterium
AGGCGATAACCACTATTTCCGGACAGATATTCCTTTACTAATTTGACTTTGAATGGCACATCATATCTTTTCATTGAAAAACCCCAAAAAGTTGAATAGGTGTCCAACTTTTTGGGGTCAGTTCACTCCTGCGTGGGAACTTGGGTATATGCAATTTTTGCCGATAGCGGTTATGCAAGCCGTTAATATCATTGAAACGTATTCAAATCCAGGATGGGTTTTTGGGTGATTGGTTCACCCTGTACAATTTGTTGGGTAATCAGGTCTGCTGCATGCATAACAAGATTGGCCAAATAGGTTTCGTTAAACACCTTGAATAAATTGGCGGGACCAATTAAGGTCAGGCTACCCAGGATACGTTTTTTTTCATTAAAAATGGGGGCGGCAATACCGGTGGTATTGGGCGTGATAGAGCCTTCACTAATACTGTATCCGTTTTTCTTGATAGCCAACACGTCTTTGGAAAAAGATTTCCAGGTGTAAGACGGGTCTTCGGTGTTTGGATGCGATTCTTCGAATACTTTCTTGAGCTGTCTTGGCAATAAATAAGCCAGAATGACGCGGGCTGTGGCGCTTTGGAACAGTGGCATATGCTTGCCCCGGCTGAAATCGACCTGGTCAAGTTTTTCTTTGCCAATTTCCTGGTGAATACTGATAACCCGGTCGCCAAATAGCTGGGACAGCAAAATAGTCAGGCCGGTTTGCTCGGCCAGTTCGTTAATAATTTGTTTGCTATAGACCAATATGGGGTCGTGGTTGCGCATTTGGCGATCAAGCTCAATGATGCGGGGCCCCAGGGTGTAGCCATTGGGCAGGCGTTGCAGAAAACCGGCGGCAGCCAGTTCGCGAATATAACGGTAAGTTGTGGTTTGCGGGTGATTGGTAAGCGTGCAAATGGTTTCAACATCCAGAACCGTGTTTTCAGGAGTAAACAGATGCAATAAATCCAGCATTCGTTTCAGGCTATTCATATTCGTTTTTTTAAGTGATAGATAGGCCAATTGATTAATGTCTTGAAAATTATAGCATTGAGATGCATCTCAAAAGCATAATAATATAAAAATATAAAATTGCTAAATTTCCACAATAAGGTAAAATTAAAAAATAAAACAATATATTATTGGTTTTTTTTATTTAAAAAAATTTTATTTAGGTAAAGTTGTATTTTGTGGAAGAGATGCTATGAGTCAATATCAGGAACTGGGTGTATATATTAATGGTGAGTTCAGGACAGCGTGTTCAAATCGGGTGGAAAAAGAGGTTATTAACCCGGCCGATGAAAGTGTTCTGGCTTATTTGCCTTGCGTGGGCCAGGCAGAGCTGGATGAAGCCTTGCATGCAGCGCATGTGGCCTTTAAAAAATGGAAAAAAACCCCTGCCCTTGAAAGATCCGCCATTTTACGCAAAGCCGGGCAATTGATCAGGGAACGGGCGGAAGACATTGCCCGTCATATTACCCTTGATCAGGGCAAGCCGTATGCCGAGGCCTATGCAGAGGTGTTTTCCAGCGCTGATCAGGCCGAGTGGCATGCCGAGGAGTGCCGGAGGATTTATGGCCGCATTATTCCGCCCCGGAATATCGATGTCAGGCAGATGGTTGTTCGTGAACCGGTTGGGGTATGTGTGGCTTTTACGCCCTGGAATTTCCCTTTCAGCCAGGCTATAAAAAAAATGGTGGCTGCGATTGGGGCCGGCTGTACCTTGATCCTGAAGGGACCGGAAGAGTCTCCCAGTGCGATCGTTGCGCTGGCAAAAGTATTTCATGACGCAGGTTTGCCAAAGGGGGTATTGAATATTGTTTGGGGGGAGCCTGCCCAAATTTCTTCCTACCTGATTTCATCACCGTTGGTAAGCAAGGTGGCTTTTACCGGTTCCGTACCGGTTGGCAAGCAACTGGCCTCCCTGGCAGGCCAGCATATGAAACGGATGTCCATGGAATTGGGCGGACACTCGCCTGTAATTGTGTTTGATGACGTGGATGTGGCTGAAGTGGCCACTATGCTGGCCCGTTTCAAAATGCGCAATGCGGGGCAGGTGTGTGTTTCGCCGTCCCGGTTTTATGTGCATGAGCGGATTCAAAAACAGTTTACCGAGGTTTTTGCCGATGTCATGAAAAACAGCAAAATTGGCTTCGGACTGGATAAGGATGTCACCATGGGGCCCATGGCCAATGCGCGGCGGGTGATGGCCATGGAAGAGCTGGTGGCGGATGCCTGCAATAATGGGGCTAAAGTTTTAACTGGTGGAGCCCGTGTCGAGGCTTATTCTAAAGGGTATTATTTTGCCCCCACGGTTGTGGTTGACTTGCCAGAAACGTCAAAACTGTTAACCGAAGAACCGTTTGGTCCGATCGCGCCAATCGTGCCATTCAGTGATGTGGACAGCGTTATTGAAAGGGCCAATGCCTTGCCATTTGGCCTGGCTTCTTATGTGTTTACCGGTGCCATCAAAACAGCACATTATGTCTCCCGTGAACTTGAGGCCGGTATGGTGAATATCAACCACTTCAATATGGGAAGCCCTGAAATCCCGTTTGGCGGCATTAAAGATAGCGGTATGGGTAGTGAAGGTGGTACGGAAACATTTGATAGTTATTTATCAACCAAATATATTACTGAAATCTGATACTGGCATTTATTTAAATAAAAAGGAGGATGCATGCTGCGACTGAATGACCCCGCATTATTGCAAAACAAGTGTTTTATTAATGGCCAATGGCTGGGTGCCGGGCAAACCATTGGTGTTGAAAATCCGGCTACCGGTGAACTTATTGGGGCAGTTCCGCGTATGGGAGCCCAGCAAACCCGACAGGCCATAGAGGCAGCCAATGCGGCTTGGGCAGGCTGGAAAGCGCAAACTGCGAAGGAAAGGTCCATACTCCTTAAAAAATGGCATGCATTGATTCTGGCGCATCAGGAAGATCTGGCCCAAATCATGACGGCCGAGCAGGGCAAGCCGCTGGCGGAGTCCCGGGGGGAAATCCTGTACGCGGCTTCGTTTATTGAATGGTTTGCGGAAGAAGCCAAACGGGTTTACGGTGATACCATTCCGGCCCCGGTACAGGGGCAACGCATTGTGGTTAACAAGGAGCCGATTGGTGTTTGTGCGGCTATCACGCCATGGAACTTTCCGGCAGCGATGATTACCCGCAAGGTGGGGCCGGCCTTGGCAGCCGGTTGTACGGTGGTAATTAAGCCCGCTTCCCAAACGCCATTAACCGCACTGGCACTGGTGGTTTTGGCCGAGCGTGCCGGTTTTCCGGCGGGGGTGATTTCCATTGTGACCGGCTCTGCCTCTGAAATTGGCACCGAGTTGTGTACCAATCCGCTGGTTCGTAAAATCAGCTTTACCGGTTCTACCGAAGTCGGGCGTCTTTTAATGGCACAGTCGGCATCCACCATCAAGAAAGTATCCATGGAGCTGGGTGGCAATGCGCCCTTCATTGTGTTTGATGATGCCGATATTGATGCGGCCGTACAAGGGGCGCTCAGTTCAAAATTCAGGAATGCGGGGCAAACCTGCGTTTGTACCAACCGTTTTTACGTGCAATCTGCGGTTTATGATGAATTTACCCAAAAACTGGCCGCTGCTGTCAAGCAGCTTAAGATAGGAGCCGGAACGGAAGAAGGGGTTGCCATTGGGCCACTGATTGATCAAAAAGCGCTTGCCAAGGTAGAGGAACATATCCAGGATGCCCTGGGTAAAAATGGCCAATTGCTGGCGGGTGGTAAACGCAGCGCAGCGGGCCAGAATTTTTTTGAGCCAACGGTCATTGCCAATGCCAGCCAGGACATGCTGGTGGCAAAAGAGGAAACCTTCGGGCCGCTGGCGCCGGTGTTCAGGTTCGATACCGAAGAAGAGGCTATACGGTTGGCCAATGATACCGAGTTTGGCCTTGCCGCTTACTTTTATTCCCGGGACATGTCCCGGATCTGGCGGGTTGGAGAGGGGCTTGAGTATGGCATGGTGGGTATTAATACCGGTTTGATCTCCAACGAAGTCGCTCCCTTTGGCGGAGTCAAGCAATCGGGCCTGGGGCGGGAAGGCTCGCATTACGGGATTGATGATTATCTGGTGATCAAATATATGTGTATGGCAGGGATCTGATCATTTATTAATTGTTTGTTTTTGCGTATATCAAGGCGCTGATGATTTTTTCATCAGCGCTTTTTTTATGTTGGTGTTTTCCCTTGTTTTTTTAGTTTTGTTTCCTTAAATTGGTAAATAAACAATAATAAAATCAAAATTAACGAATAAATAATTGCATTATTTCCTTTATTTGGTAATATTACACAAAACAACGGAGGAATGTAATGAATAAGACTGGTTCAGATGCAATGCTTGATGCGCTTTCCCAAATGGGAGTTTCAGTTTGTTTTGCCAATCCCGGCACGACCGAACTGGATCTGGTTAAGGCTTTTGAAAATAACGGGCAGATGCGTTGTGTTCTTGGCTTGCAGGAAAATGTCTGTACAGGTGCGGCAGATGGTTATGGACGCATGGCAGCCAAGCCGGCCGCGACATTGCTGCATCTTGGTCCCGGTTTTGCCAATGGCATTGCCAATTTGCATAATGCAAAAAGGGCACATACCCCTATCATCAATATCATTGGTGATCACATGAGCTGGCACCTGCCTTATGATGCGCCCCTTTCTTCTGATATTGAATCATTGGCAAAACCGGTGTCAGGATGGGTGTACCGGATTGCCAGTGTTGCAGAGGTTAAGGCGGTTTCATACGAAGCCGTCAAGCAAACAGCTAACAATGGCGGGCAGTCTGCAACCCTGATTTTTCCGGCGGACTATCAGGCAGAACAATATGATGAGGCTGCTGCCGGGCAGACGGTATCTGAAGCTGTACCGTCTGATGCCCAATCCGTCTCTTCATTTGACCTGGATGCGTTTCTGGGCAAACTCAAACAGGCTAAATCTCCCTTGTTTCTGTTGGGTGGTGGAGATGAAAACAGTGCCTTGAGCGCAAGGGGGCAAATTGCGGTGGCCCGTATCTGTCAGGTGGTAAATGGGCGTGCGTTTGCGGAAACCTTTCCTTCCCGTTCGGAACGGGGCCAGGGTTTGCCGGATTTTGACCGCTTGCCTTATTTTCCTGAACCTGCCCATGCGGTATTGGACACTGCCGACCTGGTAATTCTGGCGGGTGCATTGAAACCCATTACCTATTTTGGTTATGTTGGTTTTGACAGTGAAATGGTGGATCAGGCACGTTTGCATACCCTGGCTTTGCCTGGAGAGGATGCCGTGTCCCGTCTTGAACAGATTGCCGAAAGTTTGAATGCACCGGTCTGGGAGCCGACAGCCGGTCTCAGGCCAGCTGAACAGGAAGGGGCGTTAAACCCGGAAAAAATTGCCGCGACAGTTGCCCGGATTTTGCCGGAAAACGCAATTGTTTCGGTTGAGGGCGGTACTTGCGGTTACCCGTTTTATGCCGCGTCTGCCGCTGCAGCCCGGCACACCACCCTAACCAACACCGGTGGCGCTATTGGCCAGGGTCTGCCGGTTGCCATGGGAGCGGCGATTGCCTGCCCCGATCGTACCGTGCTCGCACTGTTGTCAGATGGCAGTACGCAGTACACGATCCAGACATTATGGACAATGGCGCATGAACAGCTGAATGTGGTGGTGCTGATTGCAGCCAATCATCAATATGCGATTTTGCGGAAAGAACTGGGTCGTGGTGATGCCACGATTGGCAAACGCTCAATGGCACTGACAGATTTATCCACCCCACGTATTGATTGGGTGGGGCTGGCAAATAGCTATGGTCTCAGGGCCAGCCGGGCGCAGACGGCAGAAGAGCTGGCGGCACAACTGGAACAGGCCGTAGCCACGAAAGGGCCAACCCTTATTGAAATGGCAATTTAACTTTAAAGAATTATTGAACAGAACAGTTGCCTGTTAAGGGCAGTGTCATAAATCAGGAGGATGTATGGATTTGCAACTTGAAGGCAAGGTTGCCATTGTTACCGGTGGAAGTCTGGGACTGGGGCGGGCTATTACCGAAGCCCTGGCCGCAGAAGGCGTTAATGTAGCAATCGTGGCAAGAAGGCAGGAGCAGCTGGAGATTGTGGCGCGGGAAATCTCGGCCAAAACCGGGCGTGATATTTTGCCGGTTGCCGCTGATGTGTCCAATACGGCACAGGTAGAAGCCATGGTTGATAAGGTGGCGCAACATTTTGGCCGTCTGGATATTCTGGTCAATGGAGCTGCCCACCCGGGTGGTCTGGTCAGAAGTGCGATAGAGGAAGCCGACCCGGAAGGTTTGCTGGAAGATATCAATATCAAGGTGGTTGGCTATATGCGCTGTGCCAAGGCGGCCAGTAAATATATGAAACAGAACCAGTTCGGCCGGATTATCAATATTGGGGGCCTGACAGGCCGGGGCAGCAAACAGCTGTCGGGCATGCGCAATGTCGCTATCTGCCATATGACCAAAACGCTGTCAGACCAGTTGGGCCCGTTTGGTATCACCACGAATGTGATTCATCCGGGGGTGGTCGAAACACCGCATATTCATGAACTTTACGAAAAAGAAGCCAAATTGCAGGGTTTGACCGCTGAACAGGTCGAGGCCAATTATGCCAAGGTAACGCCTATCCGTCGCGTATTGCAGCCGCATGAAATAGCCGATACCGTACTTTTCCTGGCATCACCAAGGGCAGCGGCCATTACCGGTGAGTCTATCGGTGTGGATGGCGGCATTACCCGTGGCATCTTTTTATAATCGGGAGATTCATCATGAATGGAACTATTCTTGTTGCTACAGCCGGTCAGGGTATTTTACGCAGTGCTGATAATGGCACCACCTGGCACCGTTTAGGCTTGAAAGAAGCGATTGAGTTTGATGGTGTGGTGCGTTGCCTGGCCGTTGATCCATCTAATCCGAAAAGAATTTTTGCCGGTGCCGATAGCGGTATCTGCGTGAGTGAAGATGGTGGCGAACACTTTGCCCTGATTGATTCGCCCGCCAATGGCATGACCGTCTGGTCTATCACGGTTGACCCGGTCAATCCGGATAATATCTATGCCGGTACAGGGGCGCCCTCACGAGTCAGGATATTCCGCTCGCAGGACGGTGGAAAAACCTGGACACAACTGCCACCCGATATTCCCGAGTTCTGCCGTGGTGTTAACCGTCCCAGAACCCTGGCTATTTGCGTGGATCCGACCGATAACAGTCGTGTCTGGTTCGGTCTTGAAGAAGGTGGCGCATGGGAGTCAAGGGATTTTGGAGAAACCTGGGAGCGTTTTGACACAACTACTGATGTGATTGGCAACCCGGATATTCATGCCATTGATATTTTGCCGCCCCTTAATGGCCAGCCCAAAACTACGTTTATTTTAACGGTCAATACGGTGTATCGCAGCCAGGATGATTTGCAGACATGGGAAGGCGTACCTTCAAAAACACGCTTTGACAGTATGTACTATACAAGAACCATCCAGAAAATCGCGGATGATTCAGGTGCATTGCTGATTGCTATTGGTGATGGCACACCCGGTACCCGTTCACGTATCTATCGCTCGGAAGACAACGGGGCCAGCTGGCAGGATACCGTATTGCATTCCGTGCCCAACTCTACATTCTGGGCTTTTGGTGCGCATCAGGCTGATCCGCAGCTGGTGTTTGCCGGCACCAAATACGGTGACCTTTACCGCTCAACAGATGCAGGTAAAAGCTGGCATAAGGAATGGCGATCATTCAGTGAGATAACCGCACTGGCATGGACACCCTTCAAGGCCGATATCATTGCCCATCCTCAATCAATTAACTAGGGAGACTGGTATGTCGAATGCAAGCAATCCTGATCTTGACAGACCGCCAAAAATCAATCGAACCCATATCTCCCTTTATGTCAAAGACCCGGAAGTCTCGGCGGCATGGTATGAAGACATTCTGGGCATGCAGGAAACAGCAAGGGGGGAAAACCTGAAATGGATTTTCATGTCGTTTGGTGTCAAACATCATGATATTGCCCTGATCAAGGTAAGCAGCCAGGAACAGCTGGAGCACGGTACGCTGGATTTGCAGCATTATGGCCTGGAAATTGACGGTGATCTTACTGAGCTGCAACGTCTGTATTCACGCTTGCTTAGCAAGAAAGTACCGATCGTCAAAATCACTGACCATAAAGTGGGCATAGGCCTTTATTTTACCGATCCTGATGGCCATCGCCTGGAGTTTTTCTGCGAAACCATCCATGAAAATGAAGAGGGTAAACGCATCCTGGGTTTATTCAATGCGCCCAGTGATCCTTATTCGCTTGAGCCGCTTTATCCCGTTGAATAACAGTAACGCTAACAGTAAAACAACTTATTGGAGTAAATAATGAAAGCAAATAATTTTGGTCAGTTTCATATCAGAAAATGGTATCAACAAATTGAGGACACCCTGGCTACCGATTTTGGTGTGGCACCGGATGGTGAGCCCGTCAGGAAAATCATGATCGCGGCAGCCATTCACAATCCTTATGCAGGTAAGCACGTTGAAGATCTGGGTGAGGCAATCAAAAATTCGGAAGCGCTGGGGGTTGAGTTTGGCCGACGTATCCAGGAAGTGGCAGCCGGCATGCCCATTGAAAGTTATGGCAAGGCATGTGTGATTGGTGAAGACGGTGAATATGAGCATGGCAATGCCTTGCTTACCACCACTATGGCCACGCCGTTGCGTGCCGCTTTGGGTGGTGCGCTGTCCTGGATTCCGTCAACCGGTAAAAAAGGGTCTTCCGGGGTGATCGTGGATATTCCGCTGGCACATAAAGACGCCCTATATGTCCGTTCCCATTACGACACCATGACGGTCACCTTCTCTGATGGTCCTTTGCGCGATGAGGTGATTATTGCCATGGCGTTTGCCACCCGTGGCCGCCTGCATGCCCGCCTGGGGGGCATCAAGGCCAGCGAGATCGAAGGCAAAGACGGATTGAACTAAATAAAAAACAAAAGGGAGTGGGCATGGAACAACGTCAATACCGTCTACAGGTAAATGGACTGACTCTGCAGGTGAATGAATGGGGCCCTGAAAATGCCAGGCCGATTATCATGCTGCATGGCATTCGTGGCTATTCATCCACATTTGAAGGGATTGCCCGCTTTCTGCAACCGTTTTACCGGGTGATTGCTTTTGATCAAAGGGGCAGGGGGCAAAGTCAGTGGGATCCCGGACATAACTATTATACCGATGCCTATGTCGATGACCTGAAGCAGGTGATTGAGCAGCTTGGCCTGAAAAAAACAGACCTGCTGGGGCACTCCATGGGTGGTATCAACGCGATCGTGTTTGCTGCCAAATACCCTGAATATGTAGAAAAACTGATTATTGAAGATGCCGGTCCCGGTGCGTTTGAAAACAGCCCGGGCTCCATCCGGATTTGCCGGGAGCTGGAGAATACACCCGGCACATTTGAAAACTGGGAGGCCGCTTCTGTATTCATGCGTCAGCTGCGTCCTAGTGTTACCGAACAGGCGCGTCAGGATCGCCTGAAAAACATGCTGAAACCATTGGAGGATGGCCGTTATACCTGGCAATACGACCATGAGGGAATTGCAAAAACAAGATTGAGCCCTGATCCGGCACGGGTGCTTGCACTCATGCCTTATATCAGGGATATAAAATGCGCCACATTGATTATCAGGGGCGGCAATACGGATTATTTGCAAAAGGATATGGTACAGGCCATGCTGGCAGAGAATCCCTTGCTGGACTGGTGTGAAATTCCGGATGCCGGCCATTATATTCATGATGACCAGCCCGCCTTATTTGCGCATCAGGTCAAACAGTTTCTGTTGCCCGGTCAGTGTGCTTTGGAAGAGAACAAGAGCAGGAATTAACTAACCATGATTATTGAAATGAGAACCTATACCCTGGCGCCTGGTGGCGTGAAGGCATACCTGGATAAATACAACGAATCGGGACGGGCCAGACAGACAGAAATACTGGGCAATCTACTTGGTTTGTATCAGCCACAGTCAGGGGACCTTAACCAGATTATTTTTCTGTGGGGGTACAAGGACATGAATGAACGGGAACAACGCAGGGCCCAGCTTATGAAAGATCCGGTTTTTACCGGGTTTCGCCAGGCAACACGTGCATTGTTATTAAAACAGGAAAACAGGTTTTTAAGCGTGGCGTAAGCGGTCAGGGCTTGAATAAAATCGTTCAGGAGTAAAGTAATCATGAGTGAAATAATCAATGTGCCTGTTGTGGTGGTAGGTGCCGGGCCGGTAGGTGTAACCATTGCGAATTTGCTGGGGGTGTACCAGGTGGAAACACTGGTGCTGGAACGCAGTCTTGATATATTCAATTTCCCGCGGGCAGTCGGGCTTGATGATGAGGCACTGAGAACACTGCAATCAGCCAATCTGGTGGATAGCATGCTGAAAGACATGATCCAGAATGTACCAATGCGGATGTATACGGCCGATAAAAAATGTATTGCTGAGATTCTGCCGTCGACCAAAGAGTTTGGCTGGTTCCGTCGCAACCTGTTTTCCCAGCCGTTGGCGGAAGCGACCATGCGTGAGGGTCTGGAAAAATATCCGCATGTCACCCTGAAAGTGGGGCAGGAGGTTGAACAGCTGGAGCAGGATGATACGGGTGTGACGCTTCAGGTGAAAGATGAAGCGGGCAAAACCTATACCGTCAGGACGCAATATGTCATAGGGGCTGATGGGGGCAGAAGCACGATCAGGGAAAAAATCCTTAAATTATCTTTTGAGGGTAAAACCCATCCGCATAAATGGGTGGTGATAGAGTGTGATGATGATCCGCTGGATGCGCCTTATACCGCCTTGCATTGTGAACCTGACCGTCCTTATGTCTGTTTGCGTTTGCCTTATGGTTTGCGTCGTTGGGAGTTTATGCTGTTTCCCGGGGAAGATGGCGAGCAAATGCTGCAGCCGGAAAAGGTCAATGAACTGCTGGGCAAGCATGTTGAAAATCCGGAGGCGCTGAATGTGATCCGGGCCCGGGTGTATACCCATAACTCCCGGGTGGCAGGTACTTTTGTGAAAGGGCGGGTATGTATTGCGGGTGATGCCGCCCATTTAACGCCCCCCTGGATTGGCCAGGGATTGAATGCGGGCATGCGTGATGCCTGTAACCTTGCCTGGAAAGTGGCTTATATCGTGCAGGGAAAAATAAAACCCGGCTTGCTGGAAAGTTATGACCAGGAACGTCACGAGCATGCCAAGGCCATGATTGACCTGGCCGACACGTTTGGTTCCATGCTGTCACAAACCAATAAAGCCATTGCTAAAATGCGGGATCTTTTCCTGCTGACTTTCGGGCAGATACCCAAGGTGAAGGATTATGTATTGCAAATGAAATTCAAGCCAATGCCCCGTTATAGCAAAGGTATCGTGATTAACAGTGGCAATAAGCAGCAGGATTCATTGGTTGGCAAAATGTTTATCCAGCCATTGGTTGAAATGGAAAACAATATGACCGTGAAACTCGATGATGTATTGGGTAAAGGTTTTGCTTTGATTTCCTGGCACCAGGATGCAATCAGCGGATTACCTGAGGTGATTAAAAAAGGGCTTAAACAGATTGACTGCTCTTTCATTGTGGCAGACAGGATGCGAAGCAATACGGCAGAAAAGTTGAAAAAATCAGTCAGCAGTGATGTTGATGTGGTTGAAGATACTGAAAATGCCCTGCATTTCTGGTTCCAGAATGCCGGTGTGGATTGGGTGCTGGTTCGTCCCGACCGTTATGTTGCGGCACTGGGCAAGAAAGAAGAAACCGTTCAGGTATTGGAAAGCTTTGTTGACCAGTTCGTGGCGGCTTGATTGCAGTACAGATAAAAAATTCAGATATACCAAACAGGAGAGACAAAAATGAGGAAGGTTTTAAATGCAGTATTGGCATCGGGCTGTGTGTTGATGTCAGGCCAGGTAATGGCGCAAAATGGCTCGGTATGGGCGGACACGAAAGTGGTCACTATTATCGTGCCCTATCCTCCTGGCACGGAACCGGATATCCTGGCCAGGGATTTAAGCCAGAAACTGGCGGCCAAAACCGCAATGAATGTGATTGTTGATAACAAACCGGGTGCCAATACCATTATCGGTACCTCACAACTGATTCGTTCTAAGGCCGATGGCAGTACCTTGTTAATGGTGGATAGTGCCGCCCTGGCCGCCAATGCGCTGCTTTATAAGGATATTCCCTATGACTGGAAAAAAGACCTGAAAGTGGTTGCCGAAATTGCCCGTATTGATCTTTTCCTGAGTGTGGGCAACCAATTCAAGGATAAAGATTTTGCCCAGTTTGTAGAGTATGCCAAAGCCAATCCGGGCAAGGTAAATGTAGGTACGGGTGGTTACGGACATATCAACCACTTGGGGATGGCCATGCTGGCTAAAGAACTGGGTATCAACTTCACCTATGTACCATATAAAGGCGTATCACCCGCCATTAACGGCACGATTGCGGGTGAGGTGGGGGCGGTTATGACCGGTGCGCTGGCTATCAATTCTCATATGAAAGCCGGTCTTATTAAACCTTTGGTTGGTAGCGGCAGTGCCAGAAACAAGCTGCTGGCCGATGTGCCTGTAGCCGCTGAAGTGAATGTGTCCGGGATGGCTATTCCATCAACGGTATTCAGTCTGGTGGCCTCTGCAAAAATGGATGACAAACTGGTGAATGATATTAACCAGACCGTTCGCCAGGAGTTGAGAGACCCTGCTTTTGTGAAACAGTATGAAGACCGAGGTGTTGAGTTGCGTGATACGACACCTGCGCAGGGCCAGCAGTATATCGCTGATTTGCAGGCTTCATTTGAAAAAATCATGGAGGATATTGGCGTGTCGGACCAGGCAGCCAAATAAGCGGGTTTGGAAGTGATGCAGCCGGTTTTGTTGATACCGGCTGTTTTCTTATGGCTTATTTCCTGCTACGCTCATAAACTTCAAATAAACCCATGCCAGCCAGCATGGTAATAACAAACAACAAGGCTTTGCCTTCACCTGCGGCCATGGAAACCAGGGCAGGTGCGGGGCAAATGCCGGCCAGGCCCCAGCCTATGCCAAAAATCAAACCAC
>JAAYHN010000236.1 GCA_012735395.1 Alcaligenaceae bacterium
GCAAGTGGTTGGCGCCTATTTAAGTTCGGCCTTCCTGTTGTTTATTATTGGCATTACAGGCTACTTCGACAAAGCCGTCCGGATGATACCCCAAGGCATTGCCGCCGGCATGATCGCGGGCATTTTGCTGCAGTTCGGTTTACGTGCCTTTGAAGCCAGCACTGTTTCCCCGCTTTTGGGTTGCGCAATGATACTGGCCTATCTTCTGTCAAGACGCTATCTACCCAGATATAACATAGTCCTTGTGGCCCTTACCGGTTTTACGATTGCTTTTTTAATGGGTCAAACCGGGCTTGCCGGCCTGTCAATGGAACTGGCAAGACCGGTGTTCATTGCGCCCGAATTTGATTTTGCCACTTTCCTGAGTTTTACCCTGCCCTTGACACTGGTTAGCCTGACTGGCCAATTCCTGCCAGGCATGACCATTCTTAACCTGTCGGGTTACAAGGCAAATGCAAAGGCCATCATTATGATTACCGCCATTGCTTCCATGCTGGTCGCTTTCACTGGTGGCATAACCATCGTATTGGCCGCCATTACCGCTGCCATCTGTACCGGCAAGGATGCACATGAAAAACCTGAAAAAAGATATATCGCGGGCATTTCCAACGGTGTTTTTTATCTTGTTGGCGGGCTCTTTGCAGGAACCATTGTCCTGCTGTTTACCGCCCTGCCCAAAGAGTTGATTACCATGCTGGCCGGACTGGCCCTGATCGGTGCCATTACCAGCAACCTGGGAATTGTGATTGAAGACGCCATGCACAGGGAAGCTTCTTTGCTTACCTTTCTGGCAACCGCGTCGGGCATGACCGTACTGGGCCTGGGTTCCGCCTTCTGGGGAATCGTGATCGGCTTGCTGGCTTTTTTCATTATGAACCGGAGAAACGACAAAACAAAACATAACTGAGACAACAAGGTAGTGCTGCAATAAACCATAAAAACATATTTTTAAACAAAGCTGAATTTAAAGTTAAATTCACAAGGAGGAAGACATCATGAGGAAAATAGACATTAACCATGTCATTGACGAGGCCAGATTCAGGCCATTTCACTGGAACGTATTATTCTGGTGTACCCTGATTATTATTTTTGACGGTTATGATCTGGTTATCTATGGGGTCGTGCTACCCATTTTAATGGACCAATGGCAGCTGACCCCCATAGAAGCCGGTTCACTGGGCAGTGTCGCCCTGTTTGGCATGATGGTGGGGGCCATGTCCCTGGGAACGGCCTCTGACAAATATGGCCGTAAAAAGATGATCGTGCTGTGCATTATTCTATTCAGTCTTTTTACACTGCTTTGCGGTTTTGCCCAAACGCCCACACAATTTGCCGTGCTCAGGTTTATTGCCGGCCTGGGAATTGGCGGGGTCATGCCCAACGTTGTTGCCCTTATTTCCGAATATGCCCCTAAAAAAATCCGCAGTACCCTGGTTGCCCTGATGTTTAGCGGTTATGCGATTGGCGGTATGCTGTCAGCCGGCCTGGGTATCTGGATTGTGCCGAACTGGGGCTGGGAAATCATGTTTTACCTGGGTTGCGTTCCCCTGTTTTTATTACCCCTGATTATTAAATTCTTGCCCGAATCCCTTGGTTTTTTATTAAGGGACAATAAAGACGGGGAAGTCAAAAATATTTTGGCCAAAATCAATCCGGAAATTATTACCACCCAACAATACGAGCTCCTTAAACAAGAAGTTGCAAGCAAAAAAATCCCGATCCTGGATTTATTCAATGAAAACCGGGCGATTAGCACGCTGGCATTCTGGTTAAGCTTTTTTATGTGTTTGCTAATGGTATATGCACTGGGCTCATGGCTGCCAAAACTGATGCAAACGGCCGGGTATCCCTTGAAGTCTGGCCTGATGTTCCTGTTTGCCATGAACATTGGTGGTATGGTGGGGGCCATTTCAGGTGGTTGGCTGTCTGATAAATTCAATTTAAAAAGCGTGCTTGTTACCTTCTTTATTTTGGGCAGTCTGGCCATTACGCTGCTTGGGTTCCGCAGCAATACAGGGTTACTGTATTTTCTGGTGATGATTGCAGGGGCGGCAACCATTGGTTCACAAATCTTGCTTTATACCTATGTCGCACAATATTACCCGATGCATATCCGCTCTACCGGTTTAGGCTGGGCTTCGGGTGTGGGCCGAATTGGTGCCATAGTTGGCCCCATGCTTGGCGGTGTGTTAATGCAGCTGGCCTTGCCCCATTACCAGAACTTCATTGCCTTTGCCATACCGGGCCTTATTGCCACGCTTGCCATTGCAATGATAGGAATAAAATTTTACGAAGCACGTAAAGTCACTATCAAGCCATAAACCGTTTGATCGCTAACAAAGAAGCATAATTGGTTTTCCAGTTATGCTTCTTTACTTTACGGATTAAGCTGGTTTGACAGCTTAAAACACAAAATTCGTTCCTTTTAAGCAACAAAAACACTCTTTTTTTAAAGGAAATTTGTTTTTTACAGGTATTTATTGTGAAATAAATAAAAATAAAGCTATACTTGTTCTTCTTTGTTGCGAGCGTGGCGGAATTGGTAGACGCACTGGATTTAGGTTCCAGCGCCGAAAGGTGTGAGAGTTCGAGTCTCTCCGCTCGCACCACTTAACTTAAACTAGTTGATTGCATATAATCAATAACTATCAAAATCAACGGTTTAGCGTGTGTAGATGAAATCTATTTGGTGTATATTATCAAATAGATTTCAGCAAAAAAACTAAAAAATCCCAAAAACTTACACAGCCCTTCCCCAACAGGCATTTAAAGCCTGCGCTTGGGTTTTGCCGTATGCCCAATATCTGTTTTTATTTATAGTGCCATTTTTTGGCATGACAAAAAATACAGCCAAACAAACTGCTGTATTAGCAACTCAAAAAAAACGCCAGAAACAAAGCATAATCAGTAAACGGAAACCCGGGTTTCCGCTTACTGATTAATAATCGTCCGGATCCTTCTCTGAATCAGAGCCTTGCTCCATGAAAGAACGGTACCTCTCATATTCCCCATTACTTAACCAGGTCAGGTTTTCTTTTATCCACGCATCTTCATCAAACTCTTTAAATGGCGACTCTGGCAACTGACCCAATGATGATCCAGTCTCATAATCAAGCGACAGCTCATCAAAATTTTTAAACGGTGACTCATTTTTTTCATGCTTTTCCATGTTTACAATTCTCTTTGCATGCTATTTCCCAACTGAAAATAAAATTTTGCCAGGGACAAAAGAATCCCTGCTTCAGGTTTTTTTATATTTTCATTAACACATGATCTGCCTTAATATAAAAAAAAGCATGTTAAGAAATATCAAATCCTTTCAAAACTTGATTTATATCTGGTATTACATTACCTGATGCCGGGTATTATATTTAAACCCAACCCATTTGAATAATTTAAATATCAAAATTATTCAATTGTATTATTCTATCAACACAAGCCTATTGGCACAAACCCACCCCTGTTCACAAAACCACACTTACCCTGCCGTTTGATTTTGCGGGAATTTATTGAATAAAAAGTGAATAACGCATACCATATTCATAGAAAACTAATGTTCAAGGAGAGACAAAATGAGTAATCATGTATACAAACAGGTAGAACTGACCGGCTCATCCAAAACCGGTATTGAAGATGCCGTTAATAACGCACTGGCAAAAGCGCACGAAACCATCAGGAACATTCAATGGTTTACGGTAATGTTTTATTACCCGGTGCCAGAAAAATGGAATATGC
>JAAYHN010000237.1 GCA_012735395.1 Alcaligenaceae bacterium
CTTTCGGCCACCAAGAAAGGCAATCCATTGCCGTGCGAACAGAATTAAGCCTAACAAACCAAACGCGTAAGGATTTAAGGGTTTTCAAGTATTGCTGATTGAATAGCGTTAAAATAACCAATTCTGCACAGCAAAACTGGGTATATGCCAGATAAACAGCAAGGTAAGACAGACATGAGTACCGATTCAGCCGTAACACCCGCCTCAAAAAACGCCAATTACGACGCCACTAAGAAACAGAAGTCTTTTGAAAAAACATCGCGTATTCCCATCAAAATTATTCCGATTGAACGTTTGAAAAAGCCGGACTGGATCCGTGTCAAGGCGGCGGCACCCAATTCGCAGTTTGATGACATCAAACGTATTCTGCGTGAAAACAATATGTTTACCGTTTGTGAAGAAGCGTCCTGTCCCAATATTGGCGAGTGTTTCGGAAAAGGTACGGCAACATTCATGATTATGGGTGATAAATGTACCCGTCGTTGCCCGTTCTGTGACGTTGGCCATGGCCGCCCCGATCCATTGGATGTCAATGAGCCTTCCAATCTGGCCAAATCCATTGCACAAATGCGATTGAAATATGTGGTTATTACATCGGTAGACCGTGATGACCTGCTGGATGGTGGTGCCGCCCACTTTGTTGAATGTATTAATGAAGTGCGTGAACGTTCCCCCATCACCACAATTGAGGTGCTGGTCCCTGATTTCCGTGGCCGCCTTGAAAAAGCGCTTGATATTTTTGCCCAGGGTGCACCTGATGTCATGAACCATAACCTGGAAACCGTACCCCGTTTATACAAGCAGTCCCGTCCGGGTGCAGATTACATGCATTCACTGAAATTGCTGAAAGAGTTCAAGGCCCGTCATCCCAACGTACCAACCAAATCAGGCCTGATGGTTGGCCTTGGGGAAACTGATGAAGAAATCCTGCAGGTAATGCGTGACATGCGAGAGCATGATATTGAAATGTTGACGATTGGCCAGTATTTGCAGCCTTCCGAACACCACTTGCCAGTAAGGCGTTACGTGCACCCGGACACTTTCAAAATGTTTGAGGAAGAAGCGTATAAAATGGGCTTCACCCATGCGGCGGTGGGGGCAATGGTAAGGTCTTCTTATCATGCCGATCAACAGGCGCATGCGGCTGGGGTTTGAAGGGGTTAGTGCAGTTTAATTGAACTCTTTTCAAAAATATGTGATGTCCATATAGCAAAGCGCAAGCCCGAGATATTTCGTGCTAACGGTTTGGGTAGTCTAATTTTATGACAATTTTAGTAACCGGAGGCGCCGGGTTCATCGGCAGCAATTTCATACTAAACTGGTTTGAGCACTCAAATGAAGTTATTGTAAATATCGACAAACTGACGTATGCCGGTAATTTGCAAACGTTGCTTTCTCTTGAACGGCATCCACAATATCATTTTGTGCAGGCTGACATCAAAGACAGTAAACTGATCTCCAGGCTGCTAAGCCAGTATCGTCCCAGGGCAGTCATCAATTTTGCGGCAGAAACGCATGTCGACCGTTCGATTCATGGACCCGAAGATTTTATTCAAACCAATATCGTTGGAACTTTCAGCTTGCTGGAGTGTGCTCGCAATTACTGGGATGAATTACCAGTCACTGATAAGAAGGCTTTTCGCTTTTTGCAAATATCTACCGATGAAGTGTATGGTTCTTTATTGCCAGAAGAACCGCCATTTGATGAGTCTTCCCGTTATACACCCAATAGCCCGTATGCGGCCAGCAAGGCTGCTTCAGATCACCTGCTGCGGGCTTGGCATTATACCTATGGTTTGCCCGTTTTAACCACGAATTGCAGTAATAATTATGGTCCGCGTCAATTCCCCGAAAAACTGATTCCCCTGATGATTTTAAATGCGTTGGAGGGCAAGCCTTTACCGGTTTACGGTGATGGCCTGCAAATCCGGGATTGGCTTTATGTCCAGGATCACTGTGAAGCTCTGTGTAAGGTGTTATCTGCCGGCCAGCCAGGGCAAAACTATAATATTGGTGGGGGTAATGAAAAAACCAACCTGTCTGTAGTTCAGGAGGTTTGCGCTATTCTTGACCAGATCCGTCCGCGCAGCAATGGAAAGTCTTATCATGAGCAGATTAGCTTTGTGACAGATCGACCGGGGCATGACCGGCGTTATGCTATTGATATTGGAAAAATGTCAGGAGAGCTGGATTGGCAACCCAGGGAAACGTTTGCTACAGGTCTTCGTAAAACTATTCAATGGTATTTGGATAATAATGCATGGGTACAAAGTGTACAAAATGGTTCTTATAGGGCATGGATATCGACTCATTACAAGGATGAGTCCTTGAAAGGGAATCAGGAATGAGTCAACGAAAAGGCATTATTTTGGCGGGTGGCAGCGGTACGCGTTTATATCCCGTGACATTCGCGGTGTCTAAACAGTTGCTTCCCGTGTACGACAAGCCAATGATCTATTATCCCCTCAGTACGCTTATGCTGGCGGGTATTCGTGATATTTTGCTTATTTCAACCCCTCATGATCTACCACAATTCCAGCATCTGCTGGGAGATGGCAGTAAATGGGGGCTTAATATCAGTTATGCGGAACAGCCTCGTCCGGAAGGGCTGGCACAGGCCTTTATTATTGGCCGCCAGTTCATCAATAATGATAGCGTTGCCTTGGTCCTGGGCGACAATATTTTCTATGGACATAATTTACCCCGTCAATTAGAGCAGGCCTGCATGCAGCAGAAAGGTGCAACGGTATTCGCCTACCATGTGCAGGATCCTGAACGTTACGGGGTAGTTGAGTTTGACGCAGGGGGTAAGGTTATTTCCCTGGAAGAAAAACCCCGGAAAGCGAAATCAAATTATGTTGTTACCGGGCTGTATTTTTATGATAATCAAGTTCTGGATATCGCTGCCGGCTTGAAACCTTCCGCCAGGGGTGAGCTGGAAATTACTGATGTTAACAGCGTTTATCTGGCAACAGGGCAATTGTCGGTCGAAATCATGGGCCGGGGTTATGCCTGGCTGGATACCGGAACTCATGAAAGCCTGATAGAAGCGGGTAATTTTATTCAAACCATAGAAAAACGGCAGGGCCTGAAAATTGCCTGTCCCGAAGAAATAGCCTACCGGAAAGGGTTTATAACTGCTGCCCAGCTGGAGGAGCAGGCCAGCTCACTGTTAATGAATGAATATGGGCGATATTTATTACGTCTGGTAAAAAATACTTGAATCATGCATATTTTAAAAACCCGACTGCCTGATGTATTGGTAATTCAGCCCGAGGTGTTTTCCGACGAACGCGGTTTTTTCATGGAAAGTTTTAACTTGAAAGAGTTTGAAAAAACGGTAGGGAAAAAAATCAATTTCGTACAAGACAATCACTCCCGTTCGCTGGCTAATGTGCTGCGCGGTTTGCATTATCAAATTAAACAGCCACAGGC
>JAAYHN010000238.1 GCA_012735395.1 Alcaligenaceae bacterium
TTTGTCATTTCTACCCTGCCTTACTATGACGATGTACCCGGTGCCCCACAAAACAGTGTGATTGGCGGTGCTTCTTTATGGGTTTTCAATAAAAAAACCCCTGAAGTTTATAAAGGCGTAACCGAATTCTTCCATTACATTTCTTCTCCGGAAGTTGCCGCAAAATGGCACCAGGACACCGGTTATGTACCTGTTGTAAAAGCGGCTTATGAATTAACCAAAGAGTCCGGTTTCTATGACAAAAATCCGGGTACCGACATTCCTTTCATCCAGCTTAACGTTGAAACCACTGATGAATCCCGTGGTGTGCGTTTAGGCTTCCTGCCTCAAATCCGCGATATCCAGGATGGCGAAATGGAAAACATTTTTGCCCAGAAAGTTTCTGTTACGGAAGGCCTGGAAACCATGCAAAAAAGTGCTAATGAATTATTGCAACGTTTTGAAAACACCAATAAGTAATTAGCAAACTGTTTTAAATGGCGGGTAATAATTTATACCCGCCATTTATACACATCTTCTATAAAGAGCCATCATGGAAAAACGCGTCGTATTTAATCATAAGCTCTTGCCTTATCTGTTGCTTGCACCACAGCTTATGATTACATTCATCTTCTTTTTTCTGCCTGCCGGCCAGGCCATTTGGCAATCTTTTTTTATTGAATCCGCTTTTGGTGGTGATGAACAATTTGTCGGGCTTGATAACTATACCGCCCTCTTCAATAATGCCAGCTACTACGATTCGTTTTGGGTCACCTTGGTGTTTTCGCTACTGGTGGCCGTCATTGGCTTATCGGTTTCGTTATTATTGGCTGTCATGGCCAATCGTGTCATTAAAGGGGCCATGGCCTACAAAACCCTCTTGATCTGGCCCTATGCTGTTGCCCCTGCTGTCGTAGGGGTTTTGTGGGCCTTCCTGTTTTCACCGGCAGTCGGAACCCTGGCTGTCTATCTTACCCAACTGGGGGTCAATTGGAACCCGCGCCTTGACTCCACCGACGCCATGATTCTGGTTGTGATGGCAGCGGTCTGGAAACAGATTTCTTATAATTTCCTGTTTTTTCTGGCTGGCCTGCAATCCATCCCGAAATCACTGATAGAGGCGGCCGCTATTGATGGCGCGACACCGGCCCGACGCTTCTGGACAATTGTATTTCCACTTCTGTCTCCCACCACTTTTTTCCTGCTGGTGATCAATATGGTTTATGCATTCTTTGAAACATTTGCCATTATTGATACAACCACCCAGGGTGGCCCTGGTAATTCTACCAACATTCTGGTTTACAACGTCTACAAAACCGCATTCAAATCATTTGATTACGGTTCTTCCGGGGCCCAGTCCGTGATCCTCATGTTTATTGTCATTTTATTAACCATCGTACAGTTCAGATATGTTGACCGAAAAGTCCAATATTAAATTAAAACGGATAAAGGTATAGAAAATGATCGAACGACACCGTTGGCTGGATATACTGGCCCACCTGATATTGATTGTTGGTTTGCTTATTGTTGCCTTCCCTTTATACATTGCTTTTGTGGCATCCACCCAGACCGCCCGGGAAGTAGCCAATGCCCCTATTTCCCTGCTTCCTGGTACGCATTTTATAGAAAACTATAAACAGGCCCTGTTTTCGGGAGGTGGCGTACAGTCAACCCCGGTCAGTAATATGTTGTGGGTTTCATTTGTAATCGCCATGGTCATTGCCATTGGCAAAATCAGCATTTCCATGCTGTCGGCCTTTGCTGTGGTGTACTTTCGCTTCCCCTTTCGCATGCTGTGCTTCTGGATGATATTCATTACCCTGATGCTACCGGTTGAGGTTCGTATTTCCCCCACCTTCGAAGTGGTTGCCGGCCTGGGGCTTACCAATACCTTTGCCGGCCTTACTTTGCCGTTAATTGCTTCGGCGACTGCCACCTTTCTTTTCCGTCAGTTTTTTATGACGGTCCCCGATGAGCTGGTTGAGGCCGCACGCATTGATGGTGCGGGGCCCATCCGTTTTTTCAGGGATATTCTTTTCCCTCTGTCCAAAACCAGTATTGCCGCCCTGTTTGTTATTCAGTTTACCTATGGCTGGAACCAATATCTATGGCCATTGGTCATGAAAACCTCAGAAGATATGACACCTATTGTGGTTGGCATTAAAACCATGATAGGCGGTGGTGACAGTGTCACTGACTGGAATATTGTGATGGCAACCGCGCTGCTTGCCATGATTCCTCCGGGCCTGGTGGTTATTTTGATGCAGAAATGGTTTGTGAAAGGCCTGGTTGACTCTGAAAAATAAAAGGACTCATTTAGATGGCAACACTTAATTTAAAAAATATTAAAAAAACCTACCCCGGAAACATCGCAGTCATTCACGGCGTCAGTATTGATATTAACGATGGTGAATTCATCGTTATTGTTGGCCCCTCAGGCTGTGGAAAATCCACCCTGATGCGTATGGTAGCTGGCCTGGAGTCGGTAACCGGTGGGGATATCCACATTGATGGCAAAAGCGTAAAAGACCTGGAGCCGGCCGAAAGGGATATTGCCATGGTATTCCAGAATTATGCCCTTTACCCCCATATGTCTGTGTTTGACAATATGGCCTATGGCCTGAAAATCAGGAAATTGTCTAAAGAAAAAATAAAGGAACGGGTTAATCTGGCGGCAGACATTCTTGAGCTTTCCGGTTTGCTGGACAGGCGCCCCAAACAGCTTTCGGGTGGCCAGCGTCAACGGGTGGCCATGGGCAGGGCTATTGTCAGGGAACCCAAAGTTTTTCTTTTTGACGAACCCCTGTCAAACCTTGATGCCAAGCTACGCGTACAAATGCGATTGGAAATCCAGAAGCTGCATCGCCGCCTGAAAACAACCAGTCTGTATGTCACACATGATCAGGTGGAAGCCATGACACTGGCGCAGCGCATGATCGTCATGAATAAAGGGATTGCAGAACAAATAGGCACTCCCATTGAGGTATTTGAACGCCCTGGCTCTACATTTGTTGCCAGCTTTATTGGCTCACCGCCCATGAACCTGATTAATGTTCAAGTTAATGAATTGGGCCAGATTACAACCCTGATCGGCACCCCACTCGCAATAAATACGACACAAA
>JAAYHN010000239.1 GCA_012735395.1 Alcaligenaceae bacterium
CCGGCTGTGCCTGATACTGAAGCAGAAAACGAAATGGTTTTGGCATTTAAAGAGCAGCTTGCCGGGCAAACAGCACAAATTGATCTTCTGAAAGAAGAGTTGCAGAAAATGCAAGCGCAATACACTACCTTGCTTGAGCAGCGTGTGAGCAGGGCCGATACCGATGTGAGTCTGTTTGTGCTCAATGACGTTGCCCGTCTGGTGCAATCAGCCGATAACGAATTAAGCATTGCCGCGAACCTGCCTAATGCGATACGCGCGTTGGAAATGGCGCACGAAACCATCCGGCGTGCCGATAGCCCGATACTGTCAGGCCTGGCGGGTGCTGTCGCGTCAGATATTGTCATGCTGAAATCAGCGCCGGTCATGAATGAAGACACTTTGTTTGCCGAAGTCAATAAGCTGATAGAACAGCTTGATAAGGCGCCCCTGATTTCACCCGATCAGGTCGCGCATCTGTCTACCGTTTTACCAGACAGGCAGGCTGCCGGGGTAAGCGAGTCTGGGGTAGAGGGCGGCAACCAGGATATGGCCTGGTATGACAAGGCCTGGGAAGAAGTCCAGGGCTGGCCATCTGATATTGTTAATACCCTTAAATCCGATCTGGGTGGCTTGGTTCGCATAGAAAAACTGAATGATTCCGAAGCGGCCATGATATCGACAGGGCAGGCTGCCGCACTTAAAAACAATCTCAAGCTTGACCTGCGTTTTGCGCAACAGGGTTTGTTGAATGCCCAACAAGGGATCTGGACAGCATCACTTGAGTCTGTGCAGGCCGCTTTACTGAAATATTATAATCAGGATGCACCTGAAACCCGGAATGCGCTCAAACAAACCCGGGCCCTGCTTGCGTTGCCGGTAAGGCCGGAGCTGCCGCAAATTACCCATAGCACAAAGGCCATAGAAGAAACGCGCAAGCAAATCATCAATAGCGGCAAACCGCAGGAGTAAGTCATGAGGACAGGGTTTAAATTACTTGTGCTACTCGCTCTGGCAGTGGGTTTTGCACTGATTGTTAAGGATTCAACCGGCTACTTGATGTTGGTAACGGGCGATGAACGCAGAACTGTTTCCTTGACCACTGGCGTGTTCCTGCTGATTATCGCTTTCTTTATTCTTTATCTGCTGGTCAGGTTTATTGGGGTCGTGTTTTCATCGCCGGAAACATATCAGAAGTGGCGTACGCGCCGTCATACTACCAAAGACTTCGATTTGCTTGAAAAAGGCTGGCTCGAGTTGATTGAGGGGCGCTCTGATTCCGCCGAAAAGGATCTCACCCGATTATTCAATCATAGCCATAATCCATCCCGACAGGCGATTGCCAGTCTGGCTGCGGCCAAGGCGGCTCATTTGTCCGGTCATTTCGAGCAGCGGGACAAGCTTTTGTCAATGGCCGAAAACAAGGCAAAATCCATTCCTCGTCTAACAGAAGCGACGGCAACCGTTAAGGCCGAATTATTGCTTGAGCAGGGTGAGGCAGTGCAGGCATTGTCTATTCTGGAAGTGCTTGACAGCCGCAACGGCAGTAACCAGGAACATATCCAGAAGCTCCTGTTGCGGGCTTATAAGCAAACCGGTAATAATGACCGTTTGTTACAGTTGGTCCGTATCATGCTGAAAAAAGGACGCATCGAACGTTTTGAGGGTGAGCGCCTGATAGAGCATGCGGCAGCCGGCTCAATTAATAATGCCGCGCCTGAAGAGTGGCAGTTTGTCTGGAAAGGCCTGAACAGCAATGAGAAACTGATGCCATTGGTGGCTTTGGCAGCGGCGGCACGGTTTGGTGCCAAAGATGATGCCAAAAATGCAGGCAAGGTGCTGGAAGATGCATTGTCTGTCTCCATGGATGCCCGCTTGTTAAAGGCTTATATTCAGGCGCCGGCCGATGCCGTGCATGAGCGTCTGGCCAAGGCGCAGGGTTGGCTGAAAAAAGACAATAATAATCCAGAGCTGTTAACCGCTTTGGGGTACTTATGTCTTAAAGGCCAGTTGTGGGGCCAGGCTGAACGCTATCTTACACGCAGCCTGGGTGTGCGAAATGAGGCTGCCGGCCAGGCGTCTGAAAATACAGATATGGTCTCTCGCGATGCAGTATTGACCCATGCCTTGCTGGGTACGCTGTATGACAGGCTTGGCCGCGCCCAGGATGCAATCCGTCATTGGCGTATTGCCTCAACGGCGACATCCGTACTGCCTGTTTTGAGTGATGACAATATCCTGCCTGCGGCAGATACGACAGAAGATCCAGATGGTCCGCCAGACAGGAAAAAACTGGATAATCTTGATGAGCATATTCTTTCTACCAAAATTGTACCGGGAGCAAGCCAGGATTATCAGGAAGATGAGTATTTTGATACTGCGCCTATCCCGGGTTATGACGCAGATAAATTAGCCAGAAAATAGTTGCTTGTTGTTTAATTTTTAAAAGGTCTTTTTATGAGTTTAGATCGTGTACCGGCAGGTTCAAATTTACCTGAAGAGTTTAATGTGGTAATTGAAATTCCAATGAACTCGGATCCTGTGAAATATGAAGTAGATAAGGAAACAGGCGCGGTTTTTGTTGATCGCTTCATGCTTACCGCCATGCATTATCCCTGCAATTACGGCTATGTGCCCCAAACCATTTCCGATGATGGAGATCCGGTTGATGTGCTGGTTATGACGCCCTTCCCGATTCAGGTGGGTGCTGTTATCAAATGCCGTCCTATTGGTGTGTTGCAAATGGATGATGAAGCCGGTGGTGATGCAAAATTGCTGGCAGTGCCGGTTGGCAAACTGTACCCTGTTTATAACAATATCCAGTCTGTGGACGATGTTGCTGAAGAAGAATTGAAACGTATCCAGCACTTTTTCGAGCACTATAAAGACCTGGAAAAAGGCAAGTGGGTCAAGGTCAAAGGCTGGGAGGGCGTAGAGGCAGCCAAGGCTGAAGTGGTTAGCAGCGCCGAGCGTTATGCAAAAGAACAAAACTAATCTTTTTTAGAATGGTTTTAGTTTAAAGTTAAGCTTTAAAATAGAAACCGGCCCCTGGCTTTTTTGCCGGGGGCCGGTTTTTTGTTTGTGTGAATCATGGGGCCTCGACAACCGGATTGTGATTCCGGTTGTCGGGTGTTGACCCGGTGTTGGATATCTATTTTTGCAGGCGGCTTTTTTGCTCGTTGATTTTGCCAAGCAATTCACCAAAATGGGCAACCCGTTCTTTTTCCTGTTCGATAACCGCAGCGGGGGCACGGGCAACAAAGTTTTCATTGTTTAATTTGCCGTTTGCCTTGGCAATTTCGCCTTCCAGTCGTTTCGCTTCTTTGTCAAGACGCTTAAGTTCGGCCTCGATATCAATTTCAACATTAAGCATTAAATGGGTGTTTTCCAGAATCTGGACGGGGGCACCCAGGTCAGGCAAACTGGCAACGATGTCAATCTGGCTTAATTTGCCCAGTGCCTGTAAATAAGGAACGTTGCGGGCCAGGAGGGCGGCATCACCCTGTGCGTACATCGGTACCTTCTGGGCGGGAGACAGGTTCATTTCACCGCGCAATGCACGGACGGCTTCTACCTGGGCTTTTAACTGGTTCAATAATGCCTCGGCAGTTTCATTTACCAGGCCGGCATCAAACAAGGGATAGGACTGGATACTGATGGAAGTGTTTGCATCGGCGTTACGTTTGCCGGCAATAAGCGCCACTTTTTGCCACAGTTCCTCGGTAATGAATGGAATGATGGGATGGGCCAGACGCAGGATGGTTTCCAGTACATTAATCAATGTCTGTCGGGTGCCGCATTGCTGGGCAGGGGTGCCTTGCTGGATTTGCACCTTGGCCAGTTCAACATACCAGTCGCAGTATTCATCCCATACAAAACGGTAAATGGCGTTGGCAATATGGTCAAAGCGGAAGTCTTTGAAACCTTTTTCCACTTCTGCCAGTGTTTTTTGCAGTGCGCTAAGGATCCATTGGTCGGCAAAGGACAGTTCAACGCCATCTTTGCCTGAAATGTCATGGCCTTCCACGTTCATGAGAACGAAGCGTGAGGCATTCCACAGCTTGTTGCAGAAGTTGCGGTAGCCGCCACAGCGCTTCAGGTCGAAGTTCATGTTGCGGCCCAATGTGGCATAGGCAGCCATGGTAAAGCGCAAGGCATCGGCACCATAGGCTTCAATGCCGTCGGGGAACTCTTTGCGGGTTTCCTTTTCAATTTTGCTGGCCTGTTTGGGGTTCATCAGGCCGACGGTACGCTTGGCCACCAGCGGCTCAAGTTCAATGCCGTCAATCAGGTCTACCGGGTCAAGGGTGTTGCCTTTTGATTTACTCATTTTCTGGCCATTGGCATCCAGAATCAGGCCATGGACATACACGAATTTGAACGGGATCTGGCCGGTTAAATGCATGCTCATCATGATCATGCGGGCGACCCAGAAGAAAATGATGTCAAAGCCGGTAACCAATACACTGGATGGCAGGTAGCGGGTGTAATCGGGTGTTTGCTCGGGCCATCCCATGGTGGTGAAGGGAACGAGTGCGGAAGAGAACCAGGTGTCCAGCACGTCTTCGTCGCGGCGCAGGGGGCCGTGGACACCGGCAGCTTTGGCTTTGGCAAGCGCTTCTTCTTCGTTGCGGCCAACAAAGATCTGGCCGTCTTCACTGTACCAGGCAGGAATCTGGTGACCCCACCAGAGCTGACGGGAAATACACCAGTCCTGGATGTTTTCCAGCCACTGGTAGTAGGTATTGCTCCAGTTTTCGGGGTAAAACTTGACTTCACCGCTGCGAACCACATCAAGGGCGGTTTCGGTAATGCTCTTGCCCGGGTTATAGGTGCCTTCGGGAGCGGGTTTGCTCATGGCAACAAACCATTGGTCTGTTAACATGGGTTCAATGACAGATTTGCTGCGGTCGCCACGTGGCACCATCAAGGTATGCGGTTTAACGCTTTCCAGAAGGCCTTGGGCTTCAAGGTCTTCAACAATTTTTTTACGGGCGTCAAAGCGGTCCATGCCACGGTAGGCTTCAGGGGCGTCATCAACGATTTTTGCATCAAGCGTTAAAATGCTGGCAAACTCCAGTTTATGGCGCTGTCCTACGGCATAGTCATTGAAATCGTGGGCGGGCGTCACTTTTACAACACCGGTACCGAACTCCAGGTCAACATAATCATCGGCAATAATGGGAATTTCGCGATTAACCAGCGGCAGCATGACTGATTGGCCAATCAGGTGTTTATAGCGTTCGTCTTCAGGGTGTACCATAACGGCAACGTCACCCAGCATGGTTTCAGGGCGGGTAGTGGCCACCACCAGATGGGTTAAATTGCCAGAGGGTGTAACCAGCGGGTATTTAATGTGCCACAGGCTGCCTTGTTCTTCACAGCTTTCAACCTCAAGGTCGGAGACGGCGGTACCCAGTACCGGATCCCAGTTAACCAGCCGTTTGCCTCGGTAAATCAGGCCCTGTTCATGCAACCGTACAAAGGTCTCCACAACGCCCTTGGACATTTGTTCGTCCATGGTGAAGTATTCACGTTCCCAGTCGGCAGAGGCGCCCAGGCGGCGTACCTGGCTGGTAATGGTATTGCCGGACAGTTCTTTCCATTCCCAGACTTTTTCAAGGAATTTTTCGCGGCCCAGGTCATGGCGTGAAATATTCTGGGCATCCAGTTGCCGTTCAACCACAATTTGGGTGGCAATGCCGGCGTGGTCGGTTCCTGGTACAAAAACCGTATCGCTGCCCAGCATGCGATGGTAGCGGATCAGGCCATCCATAATGGTCTGGTTGAATGCGTGACCCATATGCAGGGTGCCGGTCACGTTTGGCGGCGGGAATTGAATGGTAAAGGGTTTGCCACATTCTTCAGAAGTGGTGGTGGTGTGCTGGCCAGCAGCAAAAATGCCCTGTTTATCCCATTCTTTATACCAATAGGCTTCTAGTTCTTTGGGTTCAAAACTCTTGGCCAGCTCTTTCATGTTTTGTGTGTCATTACTGTTAGTTTCTTGGTTCATTCTGATTCTGATTCCGACGGATTGGTGTTTTGTTCGCGAAAACCCTTATTTTAAGGTGTAGCAGGTACTTTTTGCATGTTAAAATGCCAAATTGAGTAAAACTTACTTGAAGTTATTGTTTTTATTGAAAATTTGGAGTTTTAAATGGCTGTTGAACGCACATTGTCTATTATTAAACCTGATGCCGTTGCAAAAAACGTAATTGGCGAAATCATTTCCCGCTTCGAAAAAGCCGGTTTGAAAGTCGTTGAAGCACGCATGCAACAATTAACCCGTGAAGAAGCTGAAGGTTTTTACGCAGTTCACAAAGAGCGTCCTTTCTTTAACGACCTGGTCGAATTCATGATTTCCGGTCCTGTTTTCATTCAGGCGCTGGAAGGTGAAAACGCCATCCTGAAGAACCGTGATTTAATGGGTGCCACCGATCCTAAAAAAGCAGAACCAGGTACTATCCGTGCCGATTTTGCAGAAAGCATTGACGCCAACGCTGTTCATGGCTCTGATGCCCCTGAAACGGCAGCTGTTGAAATCGCTTATTTCTTCGGCAAGTAATCAGCAGTCCTGCAGTTGTTAATTATTGATAAGGCTTATTTCCATGACTGACCAAATTAATCTCCTGGGTGTCCCAACTGATGCCCTCATTGACCTTGTTGGTCAGTGGGGGAGTAAGCCCTTTCGTGCAAAACAGCTACAACGCTGGGTCCACCAGCGTGGGGTCAGCGAGTTCGGTAACATGAGTGATCTTGCCAAAGATTTTCGTGGCCGGCTTGCTGAAACCTGTTGCATACAGGCACCTGATGTCATTACGCAACAAATATCAACCGACGGAACACGTAAATGGCTGTTTGATGTTGGTAATAACAATGCAATTGAAACCGTCTTCATTCCCGAAGATGATCGTGGCACTTTGTGTATTTCCAGCCAGGCTGGCTGTACGGTAGCCTGCCGGTTCTGTTCTACCGGCCACCAGGGGTTTAACCGTAACCTTACCACCGCTGAAATTATCGGCCAGTTATGGCATGCCCGCCGGGTCATCCAGGAAGACCTTCAGTCTGCACGTATAGGGCAAGAAGCCCCGGAAGAAATTTCACGGGTTATAAGCAATGTTGTCATGATGGGAATGGGAGAGCCCTTACTCAATTATGACCAGGTTGTACCTGCACTTAAGCTTATGCTTGACGATAATGCTTATGGCCTGTCACGCCGGCGTGTTACGGTATCCACCTCGGGCGTGGTTCCCATGATGGACCGTCTGTCCAAAGACTGTCCAGTGGCGCTGGCTGTTTCACTGCATGCACCCAATGATGCCTTGCGTGACCAACTGGTGCCCCTGAATAAAAAATATCCGCTGGCAGAACTGATAGCGGCCTGTAACCGTTATCTGGAATTTGCACCACGTGATTTCATCACTTTTGAATATGTCATGCTTGACGGTGTCAATGACAGCGATGAACACGCCCGCCAGCTCATTGAAATTGCCAAACAGGTTCGTTGTAAACTTAACCTTATTCCTTTTAATCCGTTTCCCGAGTCGGGGCTCAAACGCTCCAACTCTGCCCGGGTACGTGTGTTTGCCAGCTTGCTGATGGACGCAGGCGTTATTACCACTGTGCGTAAAACCAGGGGTGAAGACATTGACGCTGCCTGTGGCCAGTTGGCCGGTGATGTTAAAGATAAAACCAAAATCAGTTCTCTTATGCAGGCAAGAAAGTCTATTCCTATCATAGAGGTGCAGTAGTGACGCAAGAAAATCCGGATGTACTCGAGTCTCCAGTGGCAATTCAGCCAGAACCCGATAACCTGGGGTCGTTATTGGCCATGTTGCGAAAAAAGAAAGGTTTGTCAGTGGCCGATGTTTCAAATCAGATCAAGTTTTCAGCAATGCAAATCACTGCACTTGAGTGCCAGGATTGGTCAGCTTTGCCACAGGGGTTTGTCCTGAAAGGGCTGGTTCGCAAATATGGCCAAATGCTGGGTGCCGATGAACAGCAATTGCTTGATTTGTTAAAGCGGCAAACCGGGGCGGTTGTTGAAAGGCAGGAATTGAAAAGCCTGCAGTCCAGCGCCGACTTCCAGTCCAGTGAACCCTATGAGTCATCACGCTCCGGTACGGGCATGTGGCTTCTGGTTATTATTCTGGTCATTATTGTTATAGCTATTTATGGTTATAGCCGTGAATGGTTTACCCTAGAAGATATCGGCCTTGAAGGCCTTAAAGATTTATTTTAATTGATTATGTCATCCATTTGCCAGAATCCATTCCCCGTTGGTCCTGCTGTCCGGCACCAGACCCGTCTTGTCAATGTTGCCTGGGGCTCAAAGGTCGTTCAGGTTGGTTCCGCTGCCCCCATCGTGGTTCAATCCATGACCAACACCGATACAGCCGACCCTATTGCCACTGCCATTCAGGTCAAAGAATTGGCCTTGGCCGGTTCCGAGCTGGTTCGTATTACCGTTAATACACCAGAGGCTGCAGAGGCCGTTCCCGCTATCCGTGAACAGCTTGATAAAATGGGGGTTTCTGTACCTTTGGTGGGAGATTTCCACTACAACGGCCATAAATTATTAACCCAGTACCCCGAGTGCGCGCAGGCATTGTCAAAATACAGAATCAACCCGGGTAATATGGGTGGGGGTAAAAAACGCGATGATAATTTTGCTCAAATGATCGAAGTGGCCTGCCGCTATGAAAAGCCGGTTCGTATTGGCGTGAACTGGGGCAGTCTCGACCACGAATTGATGGCGCGCATGATGGATGAAAATAACGCCAAGCCAGAACCCTGGGATGCGCAATCGCTTATGCGCGAAGCACTGGTTGTATCAGCTATTAGCAATGCACAGCGGGCAGAACAATTGGGTATGCCGGGCAATGCCATTATTCTTTCATGCAAGGTCAGTCATGTGCAGGACCTGATCTCCGTTTACAGAAACCTGGCTGGCCGCTGCGATTATCCTTTGCATCTTGGCCTGACCGAAGCCGGAATGGGAAGCAAGGGTATCGTGGCCTCCACGGCAGCCCTGGCTGTTCTGATGCAGGAAGGGATCGGTGATACCATTCGTATTTCCCTTACGCCAGAGCCGGGTGGAGATCGTAGCAAAGAAGTGATTGTTGCCCAGGAAATATTACAAAGTCTGGGTTTAAGGGCGTTTACGCCCATGGTGGTGGCCTGTCCCGGTTGCGGGCGTACCAGCAGTACGGTGTTCCAGGAGTTGGCTGATAGTATTCAAACTTATCTGCGTAAGCAAATGCCGGTCTGGAAAACGCAGTATCCGGGTGTTGAAAACATGAACGTGGCGGTCATGGGGTGTGTGGTTAATGGGCCGGGTGAAAGCCGCCATGCCGATATCGGGATCAGTTTGCCAGGTACCGGAGAGGTACCTTCCGCACCGGTTTTTATTGATGGTGAACGCACAGTAACCCTAAAGGGTGATAATATTGCAGCCGAATTTCATGAAATAGTACGCAGTTATGTTGAGCGTCGTTACAGCGCTCGATAATTTCTGTCCAATAAAAAACAAATTACATATATAAATAAAGAGATCCGCTTGTATGAGTAAAACATTCCAAAAAGTTTCTGCAATACGTGGAATGAATGATATTTTGCCAGCAGAAAGCTGGCTTTGGGAATCACTTGAAAGCACTATTCGCCAGTGGCTTTCGCAATACGGGTATAACAATATCCGCACCCCCATCCTAGAGCAGACCCGTCTGTTTGCGCGGGGGATTGGTGAGGTCACCGATATTGTCGAGAAGGAAATGTATACCTTCAGCATGTCGAAAGATAAAACCGATGTGGGTGAAATGCTTACCATGCGGCCAGAGTTTACGGCTGGTATCGTGCGCGCGGTTATTGAACATAATCTTTTGTACGATGCTCCCCAGCGTATTTTTTCAATGGGGCCGGTTTTTCGTCATGAGCGTCCACAGAAGGGCCGCTACCGCCAATTCCATCAGGTTTCAGTCGAAGCCCTCGGGTTTGCCGGCCCTGACATTGATGCTGAGCAAATTATCATGCTGGCCAGGCTATGGAAAACACTGGGTCTTGAAGATGTGCGTCTTGAGTTAAACTCGCTGGGGCAGCCTGAAGAACGGCAGGCACACCGTGAGGCACTGATCGCCTATCTCGAACAGCATAAAGACATTCTTGATGAAGACGGTACCCGTCGCATGTACAGCAATCCACTTAGGGTGCTTGATACCAAGAACCCGGCCATGCAGGAAATGGCCAATAACGCACCCAAGCTGTTTGATTTTCTGGGAGAAGAGTCCCTGGCCCATTTCAACGAGATCCGTGCCCGGCTGGATCAGGCTGGCATAAGTTATACCATTAACCCGCGTCTGGTACGGGGGCTTGATTACTATAATTTAACCGTGTTTGAGTGGGTCACCGACCGTCTTGGCGCGCAGGGAACAGTATGTGGCGGTGGCCGTTATGACGGGTTATTGTCTTTATTGGGTGGCAAGCCGGCGCCTGCCATTGGTTTTGGTATTGGCATCGAACGTTTGCTGGCACTGACCATACAAGATAAAGAACTGGTTAAACCTGCTGAATGTGATGTATATTTCATTCACCAGAGTCAGGATGCCTCGCGTTTGGCTCTTACGTTGGCCGAGCAGTGCCGTAACGAAGGAATTCGGGTTGTGGTGCATGCGGGTACAGCGTCGTTCAAGGCGCAATTCAAGCGTGCAGACAGCAGCGGAGCAAAGCTTGCCCTGATTCTGGGGGAAGATGAAGTTAAAAATGAAACCATCGGTATAAAAATGTTGCGGGCCACTGAAGGTGGTAATATTGCAGCTCAGGTAACGGTGTCTTTGGCAACACTCATTAGTGAATTGAAAAATAGGATTTAAAGAGAAGTATGGCTTTTGACTTAGAAGAACAGGAAAAGATTGATACCCTGAAAGCCTGGTGGGATCGTTGGGGCACACCAATTACGTCGGTAATTACGGTTATTCTGCTGGGCTTTTTGGCCTGGTATGGATGGCAATGGTACCAGTCAAACCAGTCAAGGCAGGCATTGGGCTATTTTGAAGTGGTCCAGAGTGCATCCCTCCACGATGACAAAGCGGCAGCGTCACGTGTCAATGAGGCCAGTGCCGTTCTCCAGAAAGATTATGCCAAAACGGCTTATGCCGGCAGGGCTACTTTGCTGGCAGCCAGTTTTCTCGCAAAAAGCAATCAGCCGGAATTGGCCCAGGGCCAGCTTAACTGGCTTATTGCACAAGGCGAAGACTTCCCTGTTTTGGTGCCGGTTGCACGCCTCAGGCTGGCTTCTTTGCTGGCCGACCAGGGAAAGTATGATGAAGCGTTGAAACAGCTGGATAACCCTCCGGCCGGTTTCAATGCCGTTTATAAGGATAGGGCAGGTGATATCCTGATTGTTCAAGGTAAAAAGGAAGAGGCTGTCAAACAATGGAATGCAGCTCTCGAACAGCAGGAGCTTACCCCGGATTTTATCCGTACTGTTCAATTAAAGCTGAATGCACTGGGTGGAGAATAATTCATGAAAAAATCATATCGTCAAGTCTTGAAAGGTTCAGTTCTGGCGCTTGCCGTAGCGGCTATTGGCGGTTGTTCA
>JAAYHN010000240.1 GCA_012735395.1 Alcaligenaceae bacterium
GGTGTACCAGGCGCTTATTCGCCATGATTACGCCGCTTTTGCCAATGCCGGTCTTGATGAACGCAAAATTACCGGTTTGCCACCATTTTCTTATCAGGTGCTCATGACGGCACAGGCAAAAACGGTTAATGAAGCCATTGGTTTTTTACAGGAAGCCAGACGGCTGATTAAAGAAAATCCGGTGTTGGTCGGTTTTGCCAAGGCAATCAATATTTATGATCCGGTGCCATTACGGGTTGTCCGGGTTGCCCATGTGGAAAGGGCGCAGTTATTAATAGAGTCGGCACAGCGGCCGGTTTTGCAGGCGTTTCTTGCGCAATGGTTGCCGCTGGTCAATGAGGTTGGCAGGCGCCACCGTGTGCGTTACTTTACAGAAGTGGATCCTTTGGAAATATGAGTGGAATGAACCTGGATGGCCTGAATGAGTCGCAACGGGAAGCGGTGCTGTATCTGGACGGGCCGTGCCTGGTATTGGCCGGGGCCGGAAGTGGCAAAACACGAGTCATTACCCAGAAAATCGCTTACCTTATCAATACCTGTGGTTATGATGCGCGTGGTATCGTGGCCCTTACCTTTACCAACAAGGCGGCCAAGGAAATGGCCGAACGCATCAAGTCACTGGTTGATCGCAAGCTCATGAAAGGCTTGATTATCAGTACGTTTCACTCGCTGGGTGTCCGTTTTCTGCGCGAGGAAGCGGCCCATGCCGGCCTGAAAGAGCAATTTTCCATTCTGGACTCCAATGACTCCCTGGGTATTGTGCAGGAAATGCTGGCCACCACCGACAAGGGCCGGCTGCGCATGGTGCAGCAAAAAATCTCCTTATGGAAAAATGACCTGATCATGCCCGATGAGGCGGAACGCATTGCCGAAACCCCCGATGAAATTGACGCCGCCCATGTTTACCGCAGCTACAACGCCACCCTGAAAGCCTACCAGGCGGTGGACTTTGATGATCTGGTACGTATCCCCGCCCAGTTAATGATGAACAATGCCGAGGTGCGTGAACGCTGGCAAAAGCGGGTGAAGTACTTGCTGGTGGATGAATACCAGGATACCAATGTCTGCCAGTATGAATGGGTGAAACAGTTAACCGGTTTTCGCAATATGTTTACGGCTGTGGGCGATGACGACCAGGCCATTTATGCCTGGCGCGGTGCCACCATAGAAAACCTGGCCAAACTCACCAAAGACTATAAAAATCTTAAATTAATCAAGCTCGAACAGAACTATCGCTCGGTAGAGACGGTATTGAATGCGGCCAACCAGGTTATTTCAAAAAACCCCAATCTGTTCGGCAAGAAACTCTGGTCCAATCTGGGCAGGGGTGAGCCTATCCAGGTAATTTCCATGGATAATGAAATAGCCGAAGCCGAATCGGTTGGCATGAGAATATCTGCATCCCGTTTTGAACGGAATGCACAATGGAAAGACTATGCCGTGCTGTACCGGGGTAACCATCAGGCACGCATTATAGAACAGACCTTCAGGCAATTGCGGATTCCCTATACGATTTCTGGCGGCCAGAGTTTTTTTGACAAGGCCGAAGTACGCGATATTCTGGCCTATTTAAGGCTGATTGCCAATGAAGATGACGACCCGGCATTTATCCGTGCCGTAACCACCCCCAGACGTGGGGTCGGGCAAGCCACTTTAACCGCCTTGGGTGAATTTGCGGCAGAAAAAAAGCTGTCTTTATACGAGGCGGTTTTTGAAGAGGAACTGGCAGAAAGAATCGCCCAGCGGCAGTTGGAACCCTTGCGGGTATTTGCGAAGTTTATCCAGACGATCCAGTGGCGGGCAAGCAAAGGGAAGGCCGATCCGTCCCAGGCTATTCATCCGGCTTCGGCTGAAGAGTTACTGGATGATATTCTGAAATATATCAATTACGAGCGTTATCTGTACGAAACCCAGGAAGAAAGGGCGGCAGAAACCCGCTGGCAGAACGTGCTTGAACTGGTGGGCTGGTTAAAACGCAAAGCCAGTGAAGACGGGCTGAACCTGATGCAGCTGGTACAGCATGTCGCCCTGATCACCATGCTGGAGCGCAGTGAAGACGACGAAGAACCTGATGCGGTAAAACTAAGCACCATCCATGCCTCCAAAGGCCTGGAGTATCCCTATGTGCACATGATTGGCGTGGAAGAGGGTTTTTTGCCGCACAGGGGAAAGGATGACGAGTATGGTGATGCCAGTAAAGACGGCGAGGCCCTGGAAGTCCGTATACAGGAAGAGCGACGGTTGATGTATGTTGGCATTACCCGGGCCCAGTTTCATTTAACCCTGACTTGGTGCAAAAAACGCCGGCGAGCACGGGAAGACGTGATTTGTGAGCCGTCACGGTTTATTGGTGAAATGGGGCTGGAAAGTGGCAGGCAGCAATTGCAAGACCCGTACCAGGGCATGAGCCCCAAGGAGCGGCTGGTAAGACTAAAGGAAATGCTGCAGAAAAAACCGGGAGAGCCCGCTTAGTTTTTTTGAGTGTTAAGAAGTGCGCATATTTTACGCACTTTTTTTGGCGATATAAAATATACGACGTATAATCAGACAAATAGCCATGAAAATATAAAGGAATGAATATGACTGGCGCTACTGCTCTGGATCCGCGTGTGTCCGAATTTGAAACGCAGGAACAGGCCGACTGTTATGACCGCTGGTTTCGTGCCAAGGTTCAAGAGGCGATAGAAAGCAAAAAAAAACGTTTGCCACATGATGCCGCAATGGCTCGCATTGACCGTTTATTGGAAGAACGCAGGAAACAACGTGCAGCTGGTTGAATGGTCTGATGAGGCGCAATTGGACTTGGTTGAAATTCAATATTATATTGAGCAATATTCACCGACAGCAGCACAAAAATTACGTAATTTAATTGAAGAGTGCGCAGAGCGATTGCCGCTCCTGCCTTTTGCTTTTCGTTCGGGGCGTGTTCCGGGAACGCGGGAATATGTGGTGCATCCGAATTATATTATGATCTATCGTGTCGGCAAAACGATTGAAATATTGCGGATTTTGCATTCTCGCCAACAATATCCCTGAAGAATATAAAACTGGTGCTCCGACAACATCCATACTGTTGCTTGAAAGCCGCATAAATAAAGGGTTTATGTTTTTAATAAATCAAATGTACCCCCAAATGTACCCCCAATTTTATTTTCGTCTCCCTTTTAGGGGCTAAAGAAACCCTCCAGCCCATCTGGAATAACCTTAGTATTTCTTAGCAGGCATGTTGGGTTTCAAGTCAGGTTTTGTCAGGTTGTTGGGGCAGTACTTACCAGCACGCAAGCCATACTCAAACCCTTGTTGTGTCCTGCTTATGTCCTTGCCGTAATCTTGCCGTTATCCAGCCCAAACATTTGATGGGGTTTTGATTCACCAGCACACCATCAAAACAGCGGCCGGCCGGTACAAATGGATAGGCATAAAAAAACCGGGCTGCCCCGGCTCTATCCTGTTATGTATTTACCATCGTTCTGGGTCTGGTTCCCCCTGTATGGCCTTTCGCTTCCTGCTCACATGGTAGGCAGTCAATACCCCATGAGCCACCATATCCAGCACCGGCCTTGCCCCGTCTTTGGCTTCCCATACTTTGGGGGTCAGGGAACCGGATAACGCCACGCTATCACCATCATTTAAAGCCAGTAACTGGGTACAGGTCTTTTCATTAAAGCAGATCACATTGATAAATATGGTGTCCTGATCGGTCGCCACCCTTACCTTGGCTGTGGCATACATCCCATTCTTACCCTGGCCTTGCTTGGGCTGCCCAAATACCTTGCCAGTTATCAATCCATCAATCATTTTCAAACCTCTTACATCTGAATAGCTCTGTTATCCGAAAACCGCCAATGGCCGAATGCCCAATAGAACACCGGTTATCTTCTTGGTGTCCGCATTCAGCACATGAGCGCCTGTCGTCCTGTTCCCGGTCTCTGGTGATTAAACGATGGGCAATACCCTGTGCTGTTTCGGGCCTTACTCCCTTGCTGATAAAGTACCTTACCCGCTCCTTGGCTCTGGCTGCCTCAATATCAGTACAGCCATTGCCTTGTATGGCCGGTGCTTCCGGGGGGTTTTTCTGCATTGCAGGTAAATGGTCGTCAGGCTCCAGCACATCCAGCAATTCCATAAACTTAAATCTGGGTTTCATACCTCACCCCCTTCAAGTTCACATGGAACAGATGGAACACATGGAACAACCGCATAAATAAAGGCTCTCCGCTGTTCCATGTGGGAATATGGAACATGGAACACATGGAACAAAACAGGCTTTTATTCATCAGACACCTTTTTAATGGCTTCAGTGTCCAGATGGTACAGTCTTGCTACACCGTCTTTGGTTCTGGTGTTTTTGCTGTAACTGCCCGAATCATTAACCGCGAAGGCATCAATGCCTGCCAGTGCCTTAGTTACCTGCTTTATGCCCCGGCCTGCCGCTTCCGCCAGTCCACCGCTGGTAAACATATATACAACCTTGTCGCCATCAATGCGCTTCCATCCTGCCCGATTGATAACGGTTCGATCTTCACCCTCCACCGATTCAAACCGTGAACCGCCATGAGCATCAATAAAGGCCAGAATGCCCTTGAATATGGCGATATCTTCAGCATTTCGTCCATTGGTGCCGCGCTGTTCAAGCCATATCTTGAAACCGTACTTTGCGGCCTGTGTGGCACTGCCTGCTTGCCATGTCAAAATATTGGCTTCTATTGCCAGCTCACCAGCCAGCGCACATAAGGCGAACAGTTGGGCGGCCCGTCTTTCTTGGTCACCTGTTTCTTTCGTGGTCAGGGCATCTGTAATTTTATTCACCATGACAGAAAAATCAGGCTCACCGTCTTTGGCCAGCTCCACCAGATGGCGAATAAATGCCTTTCCGGCATGGCCGTAATGCTGATTGCTGGCTGCCTTGATCTGCTGGGCAAATAAGGCCGGGCTACTGGCCTCATGAATATGATTGAAAAAGCCATACGTCTGGCCTGTTGCAAAGATATCCAGCAAGCGCACACCTTGCCCTGGCATATGTTTGATATGCTCCCTTGCCAGTGCGTCAGGAATGGAATATTCGCCATTACTGATACAAAACACGCGCCACCTGGCAATATTCCGGGCATCCCCGCGCTCATTGGCTCGGCCCCGGCCTGCTCCATTCAGCAAGGCATAAACGGCATTATCAAGATCGCGGGCTTTGCAATTATGAATTTCATCCAAACCCAGCATGGTATCCGTATGCAAACGGGCGGAACCTTCCAGCGCATTGGCGGTAGCATTCCATGTCTGGTAAAAAGCATCACCCTTGCCCCAAATGCTGGCCGCTGCTTCTAGTGCCGTGCTCTTTCCTTTACTGCTGGCCCCGTAAAAATGCAGGCCGCCCCCTTTATTGCCAATTCGCTGTAATAAAGGACCGGCCAGCGCCCCGCATATCGCCAGTTGCATTAATGGGTTTCCAATGGCTTTATCTGAAATGCCCTTCTGCCAGCCTTCCAGATCGCCCCGGCTGCTGTAGGCGGCTATCCGCTCCCGCGATTGAAACCATACATCACCGGAACCGATCACTTCATCAGGCAGGACAAAACTATCACCATGCCAGCCAGTTGAATGGGCGGCTTCCATGTATTTATCAGGCCGTTGTGAATTAACGTAGGCGTTAAGGCGGCCCCGGTTATGAAATTCAATGTACAGTCCTTCGTTACCCAGCACCTTGATTAAATCGCCTGCGCGGTCATTCAGCACCATGTCCATGGGTACGTTTAACCGCTTTTCACCCATGTAATCTTTGGTCCTGAATGCAAGCAGCTTCCCGTAGTTTTGGCCGCCAGTGTCTTTGGTGTCGGCAATGATCTTCAGGACACCGCATAAATAATCATCAATCGGGTTTTGTGGCTCCCCGTCTTTGGATTTGGTCAGGTGGTGGTAATAAACGCCATCCCGGCACTTGCGGCCACCACGAACAAAGGGTTTTTCATAAACGCGATAGCATGGCCGTTCATTCAATCCGGGGAAAGGGTCCACCTGCTCGCTTTGGGTTTCAACATCCATATTGGGCAAATCAATTTCAATTTCTTCTATTTTCATCATATGGCTGCCCTCCTGGCTAAAAGCTCATCGTTCCAATCACCCACGCTGTCAGGTATCACCAGCCCGGCAGAAAATCCCGCCCTTGCCAGTCGCTGTCCGCACTCTTTGGCCGCCAGCTGCCCGGTGCCTGATTCATCGTTATCGCCCAATAGGTAAATCTTCTGGACTTCCGGGGGCGGGGTGAAGCTCTTTAAACCATGGGCAGATACAGCAGCCCAAACCGGAATACCAAACAGGCATGACGCGGCTAAGGCGGTTTCCGCTCCTTCAGAAACACCTAATATCAATTCACCTTTTTTATTCAGGGCCGGGTCCCCCATCTTGATACAGGCCCCGTTCATGCTCCCAGCCGAAGCACATAGCTTTTTGACGATAGGAACATCAGCCTTTTTGCCGTCTGGGGTCAGGTAGGTTCTATGTAAGTTAACCAGCCTGCCATTGGCATCAGTCACCAAACCAATCATGGCCGGGTAATGCCCGGTGATCTGCCCGTCATGCCAGTACGGCAAGCGGTCATGCTGCATCAGCGCTTCAGTATTAGGTAACGGAATGCCGCGGCCATTCAGGTAATCAGCCACTGGACCACCCGGCTGCAATGGTCTGCACTCCTGCAAAATAATTTCCAGTCGTTCGGCATTCGTGCGGTACTGTCGTTCCTGCTCTGCCAATCGTTCGGCCTTGGCTTGTTTTGCAAATGCTTCAGCGGCTTGACGGTCAGACAGTGATAGATCACCACCAGAAACCCAAACGCCACGCTGCCCGGTTCGCCAATCGCCAAAAGTAGCCACGATAACCGCACCATTAAACACGCGATACCAGCCTGATCTTTTATGCCCTTTGTCGTCAGCCGTTTTGCACCGTACCAGCTTGTCGTACTCGATACGATCAACGATTAAGCCAGCGGCAAGCAGGGCGTTTTCAAGATCGGTTAATTGTTGAATATTCATTTTGCACCCCCTGCAATAAACAGGCTAATTTCCTTGGCAAACGCATTGTTAAAGGCTTCTTTACGGTATGAAAAATCATGAAAGAATTGCCCGCATGTCAAAGCATTAAAACGGTTGTCCCTGAAGTCGCATAACGTTGCTACTGGTGATTGACACCATAGGCGGGCGGCATGTCGGGCCGCATCTTCAACGGTTGGGTAGTGCTTGAATTGAATAAGATTATTCATTTTGCACCCCCTGCCTTGGCTGCTTCAATGGCAACTTCAAGATCACTGGAAACCCTGAATAATTCACCAGCATGACGTTCTGCGTGCTCAATCATGTGATTGCATAGGGTCAGATAATTGATATACCCGGTATCACTATCAAGGCCCATTCGTTCAGAAAGTGCAATAGCGGCTATCTGGCTTTGAAGTGTGAAAGCAAAGGTTATGCTGTCGTTAAGTGCTTTTAACGCATGTGCCAAATGCTCGGCATCAGTCGGGTTTTGGGTGGGAAGTGTGGGGGCGTGCGTAGATTTAGCCATGATGTGGCCTCCTGTCGTATGGGGTTTATATCCCGCCAGCTCATCGCCAAATGAGGCGGGCGGACAATTAGCAGGGTTGGCGAACCGGTACAACAGGGAACCGGCATACCCGAAGGTATCCCCGCTAACGTCCGCCCATAGAAGAAGGTGCACGCAAGCGTACGGACGTAAAAAAACCGCCAAATAGGGGCGGTACATCCGCCTGTTGATTTGTTTCCAGTCGCCAAACCGGGTGCCTGTTGTTTCAAGCACGGGGTTAGTATAAATCAAAATTGGCTTGTATGTCATGCCCGCCCCCTTATCCAGTCCAAAACAAAAAACAAGGCAATCATTAATTCACTCATGGCTTGCCCCTTTATTGCCAATCAGCAGTAATCGCGGGCTGGTTTCATTCGCAATTTCCAGTGCTTTTTTGAAGCCATGCAATGCCTGCTTTGCGCTCTGATAGCCGTCTTTATGATTGCTCGCGCTTGTCATAGCGTTTCTAGCGATCATTTGGGCCACGGCAAGCACCGATTTACTGGGGAAGGCAAGGTTATGCCTGTTGCCCGATTTAACGCCCACGGCCTGATTGACGGCCTTGTTAACGTTCATGTGAATGAAGCGTTCATTGTTGGAACCACCCGCAAGCCGTGCAATCACATCATGCAACTGGTGATAGGTCGGCAAGTATTCGGCCTGGTGAATGCTTTGGGCGTGTCTGGCTTCCTTGAATGCCAATACCAATTTCAATTTAAGCTGTCGCACCTTTTTTGTGTTCCGGCTATAAGTCAGCAATAGATACGCCTGATCTTCATTCAGCATGGCATAACGTTCAGGCTGTCCACGGCCTGTTATTTCTCCGATTTGAAATCGGAGTATTCCCAGCTCCTTAAAATCATTTTTATATGTCGTCAGCAGGCGGGTAATGCTTTCATGCTGTACGCCCAAATGATTTGCAATCAGGCGGCTATCAATGCGCGGTTCATCTTTCCCGGTAACGGTGATAGAATAATTCTGAACTTTGCCGCTCTCATTGCCTTTTGTGATGGGGGCGTTTTTCATTATGCGGCATCCTCATAAACGATTTGCTTGGCAATACGGGCGGCACTTTCTGCTAGCTCAAGCAAACTAAAAGCCCCTGCCGGGATTGATACGGTTTTGCCGTCATCAACATTGAAAACAGTCAGGGTCTGGGTTTGTTGGTCAAAGGTGATTGCATGGCCGTCAGGGTGAAGGTGCAGCGTTTGAGTTTCACGGATATTCATTACGCCCCCTCCTGCGCATGTTCTTTACGCCATGAGATGGGGTCGTTTAAAAAGTCTTTGATGGTGCTGTACTTCCAGCGGTTCAGCCTCACGCCATTGATATCAGGCCGGGGCATCTGCTTACGCAACAGCCATTTGCGGGGGGTGTGAACTGAAACGCCCAAATGATCGGCAATTTCTTTCATGCTCCAGTAACGTTCTGGGCTTTGCTCTGGGTGTCGGGTTGGTTGGGTGGTGTTTTCTTGCGGTGTAGCTTGGTGCATGTCCATGGCTCCATTTAATTAACAATGAAGCCACTCTGAGGCCTTAAGGTTTGCGAGATCAATACCCTTAAGGTTAAGGGTTACGCCATAAATTAACCTTTAAGGTTGCTTAAACCCGCATGAATGCTTGATTCCAACCTTAAGGCTTGGGTGTGTTATTTTGCCCTATCGACGGGGCAGGCCACCCTTTCTACTGCGTCAGCAAATGCGCCTGTTAGCCTGTAATTTTTAATAAGCCACTCCTTCACATCTTCCTTTTTAGGCAATGTGCTTTTATCGGTCAGGTCAAATCTGTCGGGGTGATAATATCTTTCCTGCACCGCTGAAACCAGCTTCAAATACTGGGTTTCATGATGGAAAACCAAACCACTGGCAATATCTACATCAGGATTCTGCCCATCACTCAATGCTTCAATCTTGGCTTTCAGCTCGGCATTTTCCTGCTTCAAAGTCTCCAGCTCTTTGGCCTGATTTTCAAATTGCTTGACCTGCTCCTGAAGTTGTTTAACCTGTTCCTGTAGGTCAGATTCTTTTGCTGAATCATATGCGGGCAAATCTTTTAAGAAATAACAATCGTTTGCGTATCCTTTGAATTTAAGCCATTTGGTTATATCTTTACGTGTGAATATTTCATTCGTTGGGTTATTTGGAATCTGTTTAAATACTGTTTCTGGGGGATAGCCTGCAAATTTTTTTTTTGATCCCTCACTCAAAAAAAGCATAAAAGCACGCATTTGCTTACTAACAAGCAGGGGCGGCCTTTTATTTTTATGTATTTGGTGTGCGAAATTTGGTTGGTTATAGCGTATATCTGATAATAATTGCCTTGCCCACTTATAATCTGCGATCATTTCTCTTTCGATGGCGTCTACTTCTGTCTGCTTCTGGAAGCTGAAATTGTGGGGGGTATTTTCAGATGTAGAGGGGTCAACGCCAGCAATCAAACATGCTGCCTCGGTAAGCGTAAAATCATCAATCAGGTCATAATGAGATAGCTCTATTTTGTCTTGTGTTGGTGTTGTCATTCGCAAACTCGCCAAAGTTTTACGCCATATAGAAAGGGTCAATGCCAGCCGTTGGCGTGTCGGTTTTCGCCCCGTCGGGCTAGGCACTGACAACCTGATTATACTGGCATTTTGTACAGTCTTGTATTGCTTTATGACATTTTGTCTTTGTTTGGTAGATCATTTGCACCCTAACAAACATCAACAGGTGATTCCGGCCTGAAGCGTCCTTGCATGGGGTGTTTTTATTTGTCGGGGGCAATGGCCCGCAACCCCAGTTTGAGGGTCCAGGGCAATCAGGCAGGCATTAAGGTTTGATACGGGAAAATCCCGCATTAAGGTTTTGCGATTTTAAATCGCGAAGTCCCGAAGCCACCGGTTCGGGGTTCTCGGTAGATACCCAGAAAAACAGGTATGTAACCCAGTGCGCATATCAGCGCATTGCTTACCCATCTCCTCAATTTGTGGATACCCCCCTGAATTAAGTTCAGGGTGGTGCTCTTGAAGCCTCGCGCGTAAAGATACGCAAAAACTCCAAACCTCATGTAATCTTAGTCAGATTTTAAATCCAACCAAGGTGCGTTAGCATCGCCTTACCTTCAATCTTGGTTGCACCTGAAATGCTACCAAGCCGAACTGTTCAAGAGACACAAGGTGCCGACGCACCAACTGGATAACGCTTTTGTGGTTTGCCTTCATCCCGCGCGCGTACTGGTCACCCGCATTTCAAATGCCAGTGGCCCGAACTCCTCCATGCCTCGCGCGCGCGTACTGGTCTTGAAAGTGCGTGACGGTCATGCGTGAAACGGCTCAAGCTTTGGCTTGAATGCCCGGCTGGTTACACCGGTTACACCACGGTTAATAGGGGACGCCCCCGGTGTATGCGCTGGTAATTTGGACCATAACATTTAATAACAGGCTGTTCCATGTGTTCCATGTTCCATATATCTACATGGAACGCCTGTAACCCGCATGAATAGGGCTTGTTCCATCTGTTCCATGTGTTCCATGTGGATTTACAGGGGGGCGGCTGGTGCACTCACTTTGGCCTGGCTGAAGGTTCAGGTTTTGCAGTCAGCATTAAAAAGAAGGTTGGGGGCCGGTCTAGGGCGATCAGTTGCTGGCGATTTTTTGATGTTAATAATGTTAACAGATTCCGTTAAAGGAGATATTTTCTGCGCATGAGTGTGGGGCGGGTGTCCAGGCTCGATGCCATCCAGACTTTTGATGGCCCCCTGCCCTATGGCTTGATGATGAAGTGGCCCACATGGCCCATATCATTTTATAGGGACCGGGGGCTGTTGTGTTGCCAGTGGGTTTTAACCACGGTCCGATCACGGTCCGTATCACGGCCCAATCACGGCCCGTATTACGCTGTCTTGGCCGGGAACGGGATAATGTTTTCTTTCTTTATGGCATCCAGATAGTCCGCCCATGCCTGCATCATCTTTGTCCTTTGGGGTAGATATTCAGCATAGTTGTATGCCCCCGATGTCTCCCCATCACCTTCAATATGGGCAAGCTGTGCTTCTATATGATTATGATTAAAGTCCTGTTCATGCAAAGCAGTAGATGCAATGCCCCTGAAGCCATGCCCGGTCATGCGCCCCCGATACCCCATCCTGTATAGAGCATACAAAATAGTATTGTTGCTCATGTGCTTGCCTTTGCCATAGGTATCAGCAGGGAATACAAAACCAGATCCGTTATCATACCGCTTCATTTCATTAAGTATGCTTATCACCTGCTCGGCCAATGGCACGATATGCGGCCTGTCCATCTTCATTCTGTCTGCCGGGATATTCCACCGCCTGGACTGAAGATCAAATTCTTCCCATCTTGCGCCAATAAGTTCACCAGTGCGAACAAAGGTATACGCCATCATCCTGATAGCCAAAACAGTTACTTCATTGCCTATGTAATTATCAATATCCCTTAAAAGCTGGGGTAACTCATTTAATGCCACCCGCTGGTAATTGCGCTTTCTTCGCTTGGGCAGTATATCGCTTGGCTTGACGTCCGATGTA
>JAAYHN010000241.1 GCA_012735395.1 Alcaligenaceae bacterium
CCGGCCGGACCGGCGCCTAAAACGGCAATATCAAAATCAAATTCTTCCATGATGGCTTATTTTAGCGCCTCTTTTACGGGGAATTACCCGGATTTCAATTTTCTGTAATTTTTGTGATTCGGCAGAAAATGCCAGCCGAACCATTACAATACGCTATCTGCATGATTATAATAGTTTAATTAATTTTTTTTTGATCGGTTTGCTCATGAATCTGGACCTGATGCACTGGCTGCGGCCTTGGGAGTTCTCTCCTTCCCTGATATTGATGTTTCTTGCCAGTGCCATTCTGTTCGTGCGTGGAACAGCCGTACACAAAGTAAGCAAGGCCAGGCAGTGGCTGTTCTGGATTGGTTTTGTCATTCTTTATCTGTCTTTGCATACGCACGTTGATTATTACGCTGAACGCATGTTCTTTATCCATCGTATCCAGCATGTGGTATTGCATCATTTGGGGCCGCTTATCGTTATGGCCGCCTATCCCGGGCAGGTCATGCGGGCGGGTTTGCCTTTAAAGGCAAGGGTGTGGCTTAAAAATTTCCGTAAAACCGCTGCGGGTGGCCTGCTGGAGGGTATTTTAACCAACAAGATTCTGGTGCCGCTGGTGTTTGTATTGCTGGTGCTGGTCTGGCTCTTGCCTACGATCCAGTTTTATTCCATGCTTGATTGGAAACTGTATCGTTTTATGAACTGGTCGGTTGTTATCAGCGGGTTTCTGTACTGGAACCTGATTCTGGACCGTCGTCCTTCAAACCCGCCGGCATTAACGGCCAAAACCTGGCTGGGCCGCTTTGGCCAACGGATGGTAAAAGGGGGCTCTCCTGCGGTTATGTCACCCGGCACCCGTATTCTTTCCCCTGTCTTAACCATGCTGCCACAAATGGTGGCTGGTGCCTATATCGCATTCACGTCGGTTGATTTATACCCGTTGTTTGACCTTTGTGGCCGTGCGCTTCCCATGTCGGCCCTGCAAGACCAAAGCATTGGTGGTTTAACCATGTGGATTCCGGCTGCACTGGTGGAAACCTTTGGCTTGATGGTTGCACTGGGCAATATGATGCGCCTGTCGGCCAAGGGGCGTTTGCGCTCCACTTTCAGGGGCAAGGAAATCGGTCGTTTGCCGGCGGCCAATACGGCCCGGCCGGTGTAAGTTGTAACAGGGTGTCAGTGCCTGGCTTTTGCTTTAATAGGGCAGGGCTCTATTCAGGCCGGGCCGGCTTAAAAACCCTGGCTGAAAAATTTATCCAGCCGGCACGGGAGCCAGTCAAGCCGTGACGGGAAGGGGCCGGTAGAAAACCCGGCATGCCCTCCGGTTTGGGGCTGGTGCAATATAACCTGGCGGGAAATATCACCGATGCCGGGCAGTGACGAGGCCGGAATAAACGGGTCATTGCGGGCATTCAATACCAGTGCGGGTATACGTATGCTTTGCAGAAAATACTTGCTTGAACAGCGTGTCCAGTAATCAAGCGCGCCCGCAAAACCATGCATGGGGCCGGTATAGCGGTCATCAAACTCAAACAGGGTTTTTGCCTGCATGATTTTATGGGCATCAAGCATGCCGGGAAACTGCCTGTTCTTTTCTTTTATTTTCTTTTTCATGGTTTGCAGGAAATGGGGGGTGTAAACAAAACGTCCAAAAAAACCCGATTCCAGCTGTTTGCCTGTGGCAACCAGGTCCAGTGGCACAGATATGCCGGCAACGGCATTAAGCCAGCCCAGGCTTTCCTGCTGTTCTCCGGTATATTTAAGCAGGGCGTTACCGCCCATTGAAATGCCGCAGGCGTGCCAGCGGGCGTTGGGCAGAAGCAGGCGAACATGGTTTAAAACCGTATGCACATCGGCAGAATCGCCCGAGAAATAAGAGCGTGGCAGTTTATTGGGTTCACCCGAACAGCCACGAAAATGGGCGACAACGACAACCCAGTTTTTTTGCCTGAAATAATGGCAAATGGCACGTGCGTAATGGCTTTGGCTGCTTCCTTCCAGGCCATGGAACAGGACCAGGGCATTTTGCTTCTGCGGCAGAGGGGGCGATTGCTGCAGGCCGCTATCCAGCCAGTTAATGGTGGGTATGGAATGGGTGCCTGAAGCGCTGACCGGGTGCAATCCGGGGATGTTCCAGTCCAGGTCAATAAAATCATTGTCGCTGGTCGTAACCCGTTCCCGTGCGTAATACATATCGGGACGACGGGCATATAAAGAGGCAAAAATCGTTTGGGATTGCCCGTCGGGGAGCCATTTGGGCGATGGGCAGGCGCTAAAATCCAGCTGGGTAGTCAAGGGCGTTTAATGCAATAGTATGTTGGATGAAATGTGCATCTCGTTAAGGATGACATCGGCAGGGGCCAGTGAGGCGTGGTGAAGGATAAGGTGCCAGCCCGTACGGTTTTTATGAAAAATATTGGTTACGTAACACAGCACTTCTTTTTGTCCGTGCGTGGTGGCAAAGTAATGCTTTTCAATAAGGGTATGAATAACGGTCATGCCATTATGAAAAATAACGGGTGTGCGGGTCTCTATGCTAAGCGGGCCTTTTTCAAGGATTTCTTTCCATGAGACCTGAATGGCCTGGGCACCAACAAGGCGTTCGCCGTTGGGGTGAATGCAAACGATATCGTCGTCGTCGGCCCAGGTTTGCATGAGTTTGGCCAGATCAGCCTCGCGCAGCGCCTCGTAGAAATATTGCTCTACTTCAGAGGGACTGGTAAAAACGCTGCGCTTGACAGAGCCGGGTGTTTTAGTGCCCATGCACTTTTTCACCTTCTTTCAGTTTGTATTCGGTGCCACAGTAAGGACAGCTTGCCGTACCGGTTTTGGTGACATCAAGAAAAACCCGTGGATGCAGGCTCCAGGTGGGGGCGTTGGGGCCCGGGCAATAAATGGGCAGGTCTTGTGCGGTAACAATAACGGGTTCTTGTGTAGCTTGAGATGACATTTTTTTTCCTTCTGAACATGCGGTAGCCGGAATATGACAATAATAGCTTGCCAATACACGGCTTGAAATGGGCAGGTGGCAAAACCGGCGGGTTTATTGCTGAAATTAAATTATATTTTAAAGAATTTGCCTGTACTTTGCTAGAATTTGGCTTACTCATTTCATTTCACTGATTGTACAAGGAAGTTCTTTTGTCTGCCCGCTTATCAACTGGTGTTGAGTCGATTCAACTTTCACCATCAATAAAAAAAATAGCCTGGCTAACAGGAGGCAGGCAAATGGCGCCAACCCTGGTTGCGCTTTGGGTTTGGGGGTTTGTTACCGGTGTGGCCATGGTCAATTACGGTCTGGCTCCCTGGCAGGCCCTGCTTATGTCATTTCTTATTTATGCCGGTTCGGTGCAGTTAACCGTGGCCCCTTTAATGGCAATCAATGCCCCGTTATGGATTATTTTTGTGGCGGCTATGGTGGTTAACCTGCGCTTTATTATTTTCGGGGCAAGTTTATACCCTTATTTCAGGCAGCTTTCAGTTTTCAGGCGCATATTGGCGGGTTATTTTCTGACGGATGTGGGCTTTGTCCTGTTCATGAACCGTTTTCGTAAGTTGCAGCCTGGCCGAACGGGTATTTATTATGGCTATTTCATGGGGGCTTCCGTGGCCCTGTGGGTCGTTTGGCAGTGTTCAACCGTATTGGGTGTGTATGTGGGCAGTTATATTCCGGCCAGCTGGTCTTTGGAGTATGCCGGGATTCTTACCTTATTGGCTATCGTGATTCCAATGGTTCGTAATAATGCCATGCTGGTCACGGTGATTGTGGCCGGTACGGTCGCCTGGGTCGGGCAGCAGCTGCCTTTGCGTCTGGGCCTGTTCCTTGCCATTATTGCGGGCGTGATCGCCGGTGTGATGGCAGAAAAATATGCGGAAAACAAGAAAAAGTTTAAATGGCGGGGTAAGGGCTCATGAGTGTTGATTATGTTTTAAAGGCTATCGCCTTGCTGCTGTTATGCAGTTTTATTACAAGGGTGGGCTATTTGCTGATTGGTGCGCATATTCCGCTGACGGAAAATATCCGTAGCGCATTGCGTTATGCACCGGTAGCGGCACTGGTTGCGATTATTGTGCCCAGTGTGCTGCCCTGGGCGCAGGGAGAGGCCCCGCAATTGGGGGCCGAACTGTTTGCCGGGCTGGTGGCCGGATTGGCATTTTTCCGTTTCAGAAGCATCTTGCTCTTGATTGCCGCGGGCATGGGGTCATTGTGGCTGTTTCGCTGGATTGCCTAGGAAATTGGGCCCGACTTTCCGGAATTGGCTAATATGCCTTGCCAGAGTAGTAAAATAAGAAGTTAATTATTAATTTATTGCATATTTTATTTGCAAGTCAGTTATTTTATTTATTACTCAGGACCCAATGACGGATACCCTTAATGCCAATAC
>JAAYHN010000242.1 GCA_012735395.1 Alcaligenaceae bacterium
CTTTCGGCAACTTTGCCCCAATCTAAAGATGACTACACTTTTTGAATCTGTCGAACTGGCCCCTCGTGACCCCATTCTTGGCCTGAATGAACAATACAATACCGATACCCGTACGGGTAAAGTCAACCTGGGTGTTGGTGTTTATTATGACGATCAAGGGCGCATCCCATTGCTGAAAGCGGTAAAAAAAGCAGAGATTGCACGCATTGAAGCGGCTGCGGCCCGTGGTTACCTTCCTATCGAAGGCATCAAAAATTACAACAAAGGTGCCCAGGAATTGTTACTGGGAAAAAACTCCCTGCTGGCACAGGAAGGCCGTGTACTTACATTCCAGGCACTGGGTGGTACAGGTGCACTTAAAATTGGCGCAGACTTCCTGCAACAAATCACCCCCGGTTCAAAAGTATTCATCAGCAACCCCAGCTGGGAAAACCACCGTGCCCTTTTCGAGCGCGCCGGCTTTACCATTGAAAACTACAGCTACTACGATGCCGCAACCCATGGTTTGAATTTTGAAGGCATGCTTGAGTCATTCAAAAACATGCCCGCAAAATCCATCGTGGTTCTGCACGCATGCTGCCACAACCCTACCGGCGTTGACCCAAGCCTAGAGCAATGGCAAGAAATCGCCAAAACCATCCAGGAAAATGACCTGATTCCGTTCCTGGATATTGCCTACCAGGGTTTTGGTGACGGCCTCGAAGAAGACGCGCAGGTCGTCCGTCTGTTTGCCGGGTTGGGCCTGTCCATGTTTATCAGCTCATCTTTTTCTAAATCATTCTCGCTGTACGGTGAGCGTGTCGGTGCCTTAACCCTGGTTACCACCAGCCAAGATGAGTCAGAGCGCGTCTTAAGCCAGGTCAAGCGTGTTATTCGCACCAACTACTCCAACCCGCCTACGCATGGCGGTACGGTTGTTGCCTCTGTACTTAACGACCCTGAACTGTTTGCCCTGTGGGAAGAAGAGCTGGCCGGCATGCGTAACCGTATTCGTGAAATGCGCCAGCAACTGGTTGCCAAGTTAAAAGAGCACGGTGTCACCCGGAATTTTGATTTTGTCCTGGCCCAGCGTGGCATGTTCTCTTACTCGGGCTTAACATCTGAACAGGTTGATCGCCTGCGCAATGAACATGGTGTTTATGCCGTTTCAAGCGGCCGCATTTGTGTTGCCGCCCTTAACAGCAGCAATATTGATTACGTTGCCAAAGCCATTGCCCAGGTTCTGTAAACAAAGGCTTGCTTTTTTACTGTAAATGAATCACAATCTGGACTGTATGAATATACAGTCCATTTTTATGGTATTTACAGCATGAGCATTAAACTAACCGCAAGACAACAGCAAATTCTGGATCTTATCAAACAGAATATCAATAAAACAGGCTTTCCGCCTACGCGGGCTGAAATTGCCAATACACTGGGCTTTAAATCCCCCAATGCCGCCGAAGACCATCTCAAGGCATTGGCAAAAAAAGGGGCCATCATACTCACCCCTGGCGCCTCAAGGGGTATTCGTTTAAACGAAACCGTTGCCCAACAAACCCCTGCCGCAGCGGCAAAGGGCCTGCTTGAAAAAATCACTCATGTATTGCTGCCTGTTGTGGGGCATGTTGCCGCAGGTAACCCCATTCTTGCCGCCGAAAACATTGACCGGGAAATTGGCGTAGACCCTTCCCTGTTCAGCCAGCAACCCGATTTTTTATTAAAAGTCAAAGGTCAAAGCATGCGCGATATCGGCATCCTTGATGGCGACCTTCTGGCTGTAAAAAAACATCCCGAAGCTCGAAACGGCCAGGTTGTTGTGGCACGCATAGAAGACGAAGTCACCGTCAAACGCTTGTTTAAAAAATCTACACATATAGAACTTTTGCCGGAAAACCCTGAATTCAAACCTATTATCGTCACACCCAATCAAGAATTCACTATCGAAGGCATTGCCGTAGGGCTCATAAGAACGCATAATCTGGATTAATATTAATTCAAACTTGCAGCTTCCGTCAATCGCCCCGCCCTGAAGGGCGAGGCTTGTGAGGTTAACGCTTCACGAGCCTGAGATTGTCCAGACCACGTGCTTAGGCACACTGTTGTACGTAAGTCCGTAGACCCACCCTGGAATGCTTCCTCAGTCCCAGGCTCTGGAAATCACCGCTGCAGACACGCTTCGGGTCAGCACGAAACGGGCGGTGATCGAAAGCCTTAAGGCTTTCAACTGGCGTACAACCTGGTCGAGGGGAGATGTCCGCAAGGACACGTTACCGCCGCAAGGCGAGATAGGAGTAATCCTTTGGATGTTTTTGTAGTAGATAGACACGGTAAACCACTGATGCCTTGCCATCCGGCACGGGCGCGGCAGTTGTTGCGTCAACGGCGGGCGGTGATTCATCGCCATGTGCCCTTGGTGATCCGGTTAAAGGATCGTCGCTGGGAGGAGTGTTCCGTCCAGCCCGTCCGGGTCAAACTGGATCCCGGTAGCAAAACCACAGGTGTGGCGATCGTGCGGGAATCAAACGCTGTTGATCCGGATACCGGCGAGGTTCAGCGCCAAACAACAGTGCTCGCCTTGATCGAGCTGGTGCATCGCGGCCGCCAGATTAGCGAAGCCCTGACGGCCCGCCGCCAGATGCGTCGCCGACGCCGGAGAAGTTTACGCTACCGCGCACCCCGATTCTTGAACCGCAGCAAACCGAAAGGCTGGCTCGCACCCTCTTTGCAGCATCGCGTTGATACGACGATGGCTTGGGTCACACGCCTGTCCCGCTGGGCACCGGTCACGGCCTTAAGTTCGGAGCTGGTGCGCTTTGATATGCAACAAATGCAAAACCCCGAGATTGAGGGCGTCGAGTATCAACAAGGCACCTTGGCCGGGTACGAAGTGCGTGAATATTTGCTGGAAAAATGGGGGCGAAAATGCGTGTATTGCGATGCGGCGCAAACCCCTTTACAGATTGAGCATCTACAGCCCAGGGCACGCAGCGGCTCTAACCGGATCAGTAACCTGGCCCTGGCGTGTGGCCCTTGTAACCTGAAAAAGGCAGCCCAGCCCTTGGACGCATTTTTAGCCAAAGACCCTCTAAGATTGGCGCGGATTCAGGCGCAAGCCCAGCGACCGTTACGGGACGCGGCGGCAGTCAATGCCACCCGTTGGGCGCTGGCAGGGACGTTAAAAGGCACAGGACTCCCGCTGGAACTGGCCTCAGGTGGACGCACGAAATACAACCGCTCCCGGTTCGAAATACCCAAAACCCATGCCCTGGATGCCGCCTGCGTCGGAGACGTAGACGAAGTGACTAAATGGCAGCAGCCCACCTTACAAGTAAATTGTACCGGGCGAGGTAGTTACCAGCGCACCCGCCTGGATAAGTACGGTTTCCCTCGGGGTTACTTGATGCGCCAAAAATCAATCAAAGGCTTCCAGACCGGTGACCGGGTACGTGCTGTCGTACCCGCCTCCAGTAAAAAAGCCGGAATGTATACCGGGCGTGTCGCCGTCCGGGCCTCCGGCAGCTTCAATATTCAAACCGGTAGTGAGGTGGTGCAAGGTATCTCGTACAAATACTGCCGACTCATTCAACGTGGCGATGGCTACAGTTACACAAGGATAGCCTCTTTAAAAGGAGTCGCGGGAACTGGGCATGTTAACCATGCCGCGCTATCCCTCCCCGCCCTGAAGGGCGAGGTTTCCCGCGCAAAGTGATGACAATCTGGCAACAATTCAAGAATGATTTTTCCATTTCCGCCTTTGTTGCCGGCCTTATTGCCGTCATTGTTTCCCTTACAGGCCCGGTAGCCATTGTTTTTCAGGCAGCCAAAGCCGGTAATCTTACCGAACCACAATTAATATCATGGGTATGGGCTATTTGCATGGCAAGTGGCCTATGTGGCTTACTGCTAAGCCTGCGCTATAAAACCCCGGTAATTTGCGCTTTTTCCTCTGGCGGGGCAGCCTTGATGATTAATGCGATGCCTCATTACAGTTATAACGAACTCATCGGGGCCTATTTATTTTCAGCCACCCTCATTATATTTTTGGGTTTTAGCGGCCTTTTTTCCAGGTTAATGCAATACATTCCTAAAAGCATTGTTGCTGGCATGCTGGCGGGTATCCTGTTTGAATTTGGCGCAGGCCTGTTCTCTGCCCTATCCGGTTTTCCTGCCCTGGTTCTGCCAATTATTATTGCCTATTTGCTTACCAAGCGATGGTCTGCACGCTATGCCGTATTAATGGCATTAATCACGGGTTTGCTGCTTACCGCAGCCTTTGGCAAGCTGGATATTTCTGTCCTCACACTCGAAATAGCCACGCCTGTTTTTACCAGCCCCGCTTTCTCACTGCAAAGTATTATGGGTGTGGGCATTCCGCTTGCTTTTGTGGCCCTCGCATCACAATATGCCCCCGGCATTGGTGTGCTGCAGGCCTCAGGATACCATCACATTCCAGTCTCTCCCCTAATTACCCAAACCGGCCTGGCTTCTCTTTTACTGGCACCGTTTGGTTTGCACGGAGCCACACTGGCTGCCATCACCGCTGCCATTTGCACCGGCCCCGAAGCGCACCCCGACAGTAATCGCCGCTATATTGCCGGCATTGTTTGTGGTGTTTTTTATATCCTGTTTGGTGTTTTTGCCACGCTGGTAACATCACTTTTCATTGCCATTCCCGAAACCTTTGTTGCCACCCTTGCCGGCCTTGCCCTGCTGGGTGCATTATCCAGCGGGCTGGCCGGTGCCATGCAAAATGAAAGCCAACGTGAATCAGGTTTAATTACCTTCCTTATTGCCGCTTCAGGCATCAGTTTTTGGGGTATTGGCGCTGCTTTTTGGGGTCTTGTTGGCGGCGTACTTACCCACCTTATCTTATTGTATGGCACCCAAAAACATACCGCTTAATACAACACCGCACAGGAATTCAATGCGTTGTTGATTTTGACAGGGTATTTATAATAACCACCCCCACAATAATAAAAGCGATTCCCAACCAGGCATAAAAATCAAGCTTTTGCTTGAAAATAGCCAGGCCCACAATGGAAATAAGTACAATACCCAACCCGCTCCAGATGGCATAAACAATGCCAACAGAAAGGGTTTTAAGTGTTAACGATAGGCAATAAAACGACACGCCATAACCGGCAACCGTAAGCACCGAAGGCCATAAACGGGAAAACTGGTTTGAAGCATTCAAGGCAGAGGTCGCAATGACCTCTGCCAGAATAGCAATGAATAAATACAGATAAACCATTTAGATCAGTTTGACCAGCTGTTTCCCAAAGTTTTGACCCTGAAGCAAACCTATAAATGCACTGGGTGCCGTTTCCAGCCCCTCTGATACCGACTCCCGGAAAACAAGTTTTTTACTGTCAATAACCTGTGCCAGCTCACTTAGCGCCTGCGGCCAAAGGTCAAGATGATCGGAAACGATAAAGCCGGTTACGCTTGCCCTGGCAACCAGAATGGCACGTGGATTCATGATGGGAATACTGCGGCCATCATAGCCGGCAATCAAGCCACATATTGCCACACGGGAAAAAGGATTAAGGTGCTCAAAAACCGCATCCATAATATAACCGCCTACATTTTCATAGTAAGCGTCAATACCATTGGGGGCCAGTTTCAGCAATTCGGCCGAGAGGTCTTCGGTTTCCGGGAAAGCTTTATAATCAATACAGTCATCAAAACCCAGGGTTTCAACGACATAAGTACATTTTTCAGGGCCTCCGGCAATACCAATAACCCGACAGCCTTTCTGTTTGGCCAGTTGCCCTACGACACTGCCTACCGCACCCGAAGCGGCACTAACCACCAGCGTTTCACCCGACTGGGGTTTGCAGATTTTATTTACGCCATACCAGGCAGTAATACCAGGCATGCCCGCAGCCCCCAGATAGGCACTTATGGGAATCTGGCTTGTATCAATTTTACGAACGCCTTCCCCTTCCTGTTCGATATTTATTTTTGAATAAAGCTGCCAGCCACCGCCACATACAAGCTGGTCACCAGCTTTATAAGAAGGATGCCTGGAAGCGACCACCTCTCCGACCGTGCCCCCCTGCATTACCGCATTCAATTCCTGGGCAGCAGCATAAGATTTGGCTTTGCTCATTCTGCCCCGCATATAAGGGTCAAGCGACAAATAATGGTTACGAACCAGTATTTCATTATTGGCAAGATCTTCAATTGCACTTTCATGCAGCTCAAAGCAATCTGGTGTTACTGCCTCGGACGGGTATTTGATTAATAAAAACTGTTTATTTGTATACGGGAATCCTGACATCACAATACCTTTTAATATTAAAACCAATAACAGTCATTATGCCGCTATTAAACTATAACAACAGCAAAGCCCGTATTATCATACCTAGTTTCAGGCACAACATAAAGAAAAAGAGCCTGGCAAACTTGCCAGGTTCTTGATGACATCAAATAATATACTTTAACTATGATTCTTCTTTACCAATATATTTGTAAACCAGCGCCCCTAAAATGGCACCAATAATTGGCATCACCCAAAACAGCCAGAGCTGCTCTAAAGCCCAGGTACCCTGAAAAATAGCCACACCGGTACTGCGGGCTGGGTTAACCGAAGTATTTGTAACCGGAATGCTGATCAAGTGAATAAGCGTAAGGCACAAACCGATTGCAATGGGCGCGAACCCCTGTGGGGCACGGGAATCAGTTGCGCCACATGGTTAGCACGATCTCAATAATAATGGCGGCAGTCATGCTATACCCGCCCGGAGAGTGCTCACCGTAACCATTGCTGGCAAAACCGGAAGCGGTAACATCAAAACCCGCCTTGCCCGTTGCCACAAGATACAACACGGCACCCGCTAAAATACCGCCAACCACCTGGGAAATAATGTAAGGCAACAATTGGGAAGCGGGAAAACGGCCGCCGGCCC
>JAAYHN010000243.1 GCA_012735395.1 Alcaligenaceae bacterium
GCAGGCCCAGCAAGCGGTCACGGACCGCACCGCCCACAATATAAACATCCAGGCCTTCCAGGCTATTGTTTTTTTTACTTCTCACTTAAACCAGCTCCCATCATGACTAGGGTGTAACCGTACCCAGGCGCTGCACCAATGATTGGGGCTGTCCGGTAAACAGGGTGGCATACCAGGTGGCGTTGGACATGACATGCTTTACGTAAAGCCGGGTTTCGGTAAAGGGAATGGTTTCTGCAAAAATGGCACCTTCCACCGGCCCCGATAAACTGCTGCGCCAGCGCTTGGGACGGTTCGGTCCGGCATTATAGCCAGCCGTGGCCAACACCTCGGAATTGCCAAGGTCACTTTTCACCATGCTCAGGTAGGAAGTACCCAACCGCGTATTGGTGTCAAACTCATTAACATCACTCATTGAAAAATCGGACATGCCAATCTTTTTGGCAACCATTTTTGCCGTCCCGGGCATAACCTGCATCAGGCCGGCCGCCCCCACCCGCGAACGGGCTACCGGCACAAAACGGGATTCCTGCCGGATAAGGCCATATACCCAGGCGGGGTCAAGCCCCACGTTCCTGGCCTGTTGGCCCACCTTGCCCTCGAAGGGCGCCAGAAAGCGCTGCCTGAAATTGATATCGCCTTGGGTTAACAAAGAGGTGTTAATGGCCCGATCATAGACACTTTCCTGCACCGCCCATTCGGCAGCGGCCATCAGTTCCCGGTCATTCAGGCTCTTGATGGCAAAATTCCATTCGGCAACCGCTTCGGGTCGCCAGTCTAAATTAAACAGGCTGACAGCACGCTGCAAACCCCGGTTCTGTTTGATCTGCGCCAGCTCGGCGGCATTGCTGGCGGGCGCCTGCAGTGGCAGCGTAATCTTGCGACCCAATGCTTCAGTCGCCAGTTGTCCGTAGAAACCATGATCGTCATTGGCAACCGTTTCAAACCCCTTGCGGGCAGCTGCCGTGTTACCCATGGCTTGCTGGGCCCTGGCTGTCCAGTACGTCCAGACGGGCTCCTGCTGTTGCGCTGGCGGCATCATGCCAATGGTTTTGGCCACCCATGGCCAGTCTATGGTTGGCTGGCGCAAAGCCGCCCGTACTCGCCAGGCATGGTTATATTCGCTTAAACGAAAGCCTTCTCCGGCCTGACGGTACCATTGGTCCGAGCGGTCCTCCAGGTTCAGTACGGAAACCAGGCCAAACTGGGTCAGGATCCACTGCCGGTTTTTAGCGGAAACCAGTGTATTGCCGGTACTTTGCAAAAATGCATAACCACCCTCACGATCTTGTCTGGCCAAACGGCTGAATGCCAGTGTTCTTAATTCTTCCTGCTCCTGGCTTTGTGCCTTGCCGCTTTGACCTGACAACCAGGCTTTAGGATTGGCTATTAAGGCATCATAATCTTTCATTTGCGCAGGACTGAACAGCATGACCGCGTAACGCCGGGCATTTGCCTTATTGTCGTATTCTATGTCATCACGCAACAGGGGCTGGATGTGTTCCCATTGCAGCACATTGGCAGCAGACAGCTGTCTCATCATGTCCCAGCAGGCATTGCCAGGTCTGAAGGCCTCTAGTGCCTGGCTGGCGCCAACACGGCTATTACCCATATGCCGGGCATGCAAAATGGCACAATTCACCTGTGAATTGTTCAAATCCACATTGCCTAATTGACGCACTGTAGCAAAGTCCCCAGTGCGCGCTGCTTCTAGTATCC
>JAAYHN010000244.1 GCA_012735395.1 Alcaligenaceae bacterium
CCCTGAGCCTTGGCTTCGGCCAATTGCGCCAGCAGGTTCGAGGCATCCAGCTGGAACCGGGTTTCAGCCGTAAATTCAGGCACGATGTAATGGTAGTTGGTGTCGAACCACTTGGTCATTTCACCCGCAGCCACACCGCCACAGCAATCGCTATGGTCTTCCAGCCCCTTGGCCGAACGGCCGCGCGCTACACGAAAGTAGTTATCAAGCGTATCACCATGAAAGCCCTGTACCCGCTCGGGCAAGTTACCCAGCATGAAGCTGGTGTCCAGCGCCTGATCGTAAAAAGAAAAGTCACCCACCGGCACCAAATCCAGACCTGCCTGATTTTCCCAGTGACGTTGCCGCAGCTGAGCGCCCAGAGCCTTTAGCTCATCGCGCGAAGATTCACCCTTCCAGTAAGATTCCAGAGCGAACTTCAGTTCCCGTTTGGCGCCAATACGCGGAAAACCAAGATTGTGGATCGTTGTCATATACAGCTCTCAAAAACAAATAAATAAGTCATGAGTTGTATTGTATGGAAGCACTTATATGAAGTAAAATGGTCTTATTTCATTAATCCATGAATATTAATCATAAATCATGTTAGAACGCATCCATCTGTCTATTGTGCAGCAAGTTGAAAGACAAGGTTCCCTGACTGCCGCAGCGAATGTGCTGCATGTTACCCAGTCCGCACTCAGCCACAGCATGAAGAAGCTGGAGCAACAGTTGGGCATTGAAATCTGGCGACGCGAAGGCCGCAGCCTGCAACTTACCCAGGCAGGGCAATATCTGCTGGCCGTGGCCAACCGTGTGCTGCCACAACTGGATCTGGCTGAAGAACGGTTGCACCAGTTCTCGCTGGGTGAACGGGGCTCCCTGCGGATTGGCATGGAATGCCACCCCTGCTACCAATGGCTGCTGAAAATCGTCTCGCCTTATCTAAGTGCCTGGCCCGATGTGGATGTGGATGTGAAACAGAAATTCCAGTTTGGCGGTCTGGGGGCACTTTTTGGTTATGAGATTGATTTACTTGTTACCCCCGACCCGCTTTACAGACCCGGCCTGAAATTTGAACCCGTATTTGATTACGAACAGGTGCTGGTTGTTGCCAAAAACCATGCGCTTGCAAATGTAGCCTATGTCAAACCGCAGCACCTTACCCGGGAAGTATTAATCAGTTATCCGGTAGATGTTGAACGCCTGGACATTTACAACCAGTTTCTGCTTCCGGCGGGAATCGCCCCCAAGCGCCACAAAACCATTGAAACCACCGATATTATGTTGCAGATGGTGGCCAGCGGCCGCGGGGTAACCGCCTTGCCACGCTGGCTGGTTGAAGAATATGCCAACAAACTGGATGTCGTACCGCTACGCTTGGGTCCCCGCGGGATTGCCAAACAGATTTTCCTGGGCTTGCGTGAAACCGACACCACGATTGATTATGTGCAGGCCTTTGTAGAGCTGGCCCGGGGCTCTTCTTTCTGAAGCAGGTTAACCCAGAGTGGGAACGGGAAGTGAATACAAGCTCAGGCAAAGTCAGCGGCATCTACCTTTCTTGAAGACGGCCAGAAATACCATAAGGCTGCCAAACCCTGCAAACCCAGCATAATCACCCAGGCCACAATATGTGCCTGGGCCGGGTACACGCCGTTTTCCTGGGGCCAGATATCCAGAATATAGCCCACGCCAATCTGCATGGTAAAAATACACACAAAAAACACCATATTGAAGGCGGTGGTTACCCGCCCCACCACATGATGCGGAAATACTTCAGCCATCAGGGAATAAGCCAGAATGCCGCTGGAGGCAAAAAAACCATAGACCCCCCACAAGACCACGGCAGGCACCGGCCATTGCATTACGGCAAACAACTGGGTTAACAGGAAAACCAGCATCCCCAGGCCAGCAAACCAGAACAGGTTCAGGCCCATGCGCTCTATCTTCCTGGCCAACAAACCCATAATAACGGTACCCGCCACCATAGTTAAGCCCAACAAAGACACCAAACCATCGGCTTGTGCGGCAGGCATGCCCTGGGCCTCTATCATGTAAGGGCGCACCCATAATGACTGCGCCGCATAAAAAGCGCCCCCGGCCACCGAAGGCAGGGACGCCAGCTGCCAGAACACACGATGCGACAAAATACGCCGCGTTCCCTTGATTTGCTGGCGTAAAGTAAGGGATGTTTTTGCCTGCCTCTTGGGTTCCACCACCCCAAACCAGATTAAGGCGGCAATCAGCAGGGTAAAAACCGCCATGCCAATACTGATGGCCTGCCATGAATAATGTGCCAGCAAGCCCGCCAAAGGCGTACCCACCACCACCCCACCCATGCCGCCAATGGCCACCATCAGGCCATTGAGCATGGGCAGGCGGGACATGGGAAAGTTCTGCGCCATGGCCATGAAAGCGGCACCCAGACAAACACAAACCCCAATCCCGATTAAGAAACGCCCTGCCAGCAAGCCCGCCATACTGGTGGACATGCCATAAATCACCGTCCCCAATGCCGCCAGCAACAGCAAAGCGGCCTCGGTTTTACGTGCGCCATAGGTATCCAGCGCCAGCCCTGCCGGTAACTGGGCCAGGGCAAAACTGGCAAAATAGGCACTGGTAAGCAAACCCAGATCACCGGCAGACAGCCCCAGTTCATGCGATAAAAAAGGGGCGAACCCAATGTTCAGACCCCTGAATACATATGAAAGGAAATAACCCGCAGCAAATATGAAGAAAATGCGGATTCCGGTTTTTACATTCATCGTTTCCTTCTGAATACAAGTTTGTCTTCACTGGATACCGAAGGGTCAAACCTGTAATCCTCCTTGTCAAATAATTTTAAGTCTTCCGGTTTTTGTGCTTTGGTTTCAATCGCAAAACGCGCCATTAAACCACGCGCACGCTTGGCATTGAAACTGATGATTTTATACACACCGTTCTTATAATCCTGAAACACGCACTGTACCACACGCGCATCCAATGTTTTAAGATCAACCGATTTAAAATACTCTTCAGAAGCCAGGTTGACAAGCACTTTTGATTTTTGTGCCTGCAAACGTTCATTCAGGTACGTGGCAAGTTGTGAACCCCAGAACGCATACAGGTTTTTACCTTGGGCGTTTTCCAGCCGGGTACCCATTTCAAGACGGTAAGGCTGCATTAAATCCAGCGGACGCAACACACCATACAGGCCACTTAAAATAGCCACGTGTTCCTGGGCCCAGTCTACCTGTTCCGCATTCAGGGTAGAGGCATCAAGCCCTTCGTATACATCCCCGTTAAACGCAAACAGGGCCTGGCGTGAATTATGCTGGTCAAATGTGGGGACCCAGGTGGCATAACGGTTCACATTCAATTCTGACAGCGCTGGACTAAGCGACATCAAGGCCGAAATATCTTCTGCCGATTTGGTTTTTAAAATTTCAATCAGCTCTGTGGCCTGTGGCACAAATAAAGGCTGGGTATGCTTCTTGATGGAAAGCGGCGTATCGTAATCCAGTTTTTTGGCGGGAGATAAAACAAATAACATAATGTCAGTCTACTTTTTTAAATTCAGGAACAGAAAATTTTCTGGCGATGCTTTTATATTTAAACCAAACCGAAGGCCTTGTCCAATTGAAAATAGACAAGGCCTTCATATGCAAAACTTATTCCGCCCCACATGCCTTTTTCATCATCAACTTTAACCAGGGACATTACGTTCCCGTTCCCACGCAGGAGCATCGCTGCCATTAAGTTTCACGTTCCCACGCGGGAGTGAACTGACCCCAAAAAGTTGGACACCTATTCAACTTTTTGGGGTTTTTCAATGAAAAGATATGATGTGCCATTCAAAGTCAAATTAGTAAAGGAATATCTGTCCGGAAATAG
>JAAYHN010000245.1 GCA_012735395.1 Alcaligenaceae bacterium
CGCCGTGCCGAACACCGCAAGGCAGGGATTTTAAAAAAGAAACACCTGAAACCAAATCGCAAGCGCAGCATCAGTTATACCGAATATAAAGATTAAACATAAAATAAATTTTTGACACTACCACAGGAGGAGCAATGTCAGCACCCGTTTTATTCAGTGAAATCCAAACAGATAATGGCTTTAAGTTTGGTGTCGCCACACTGAGCCAGCCTAAAATCCTGAACGGGCTTTCACTGGAAATGTCCGTTCTGCTAACTGAACAACTGCACCGTTGGGAAACAGACCCGGATATTGTCCTGGTTATCATGCAGGGGGCCGGAGAAAAGGCATTTTGTGCAGGTGGTGATTTGCATGGCCTGTATGAAAGCATGCTGGCCCATAAAGGGCAGGGTGCCTGGGCCAATACCTATTCCCGCGAGTTTTTTGAAGTTGAATACCGGCTGGACTATCAAATCCATACCTATTCAAAACCGCTTATTTGCTGGGGGCATGGCATTGTGATGGGGGGGGGTATCGGTTTAATGATTGGTGCCAGCCACCGTGTTGTCAGTGAGACATCGCGCCTGGCCATGCCAGAAGTCAGTATCGGGTTATTCCCTGATGTGGGTGGCAGCTGGGTGCTTAATCATTTGCCTGGCAATACGGGGGTTTTCCTGGCCAGCACCGGTGCTATCCTGAACGCGGCCGATGCCCTGTTTACCGGGCTGGCCAATTATCAGGTGAATTATGAAAACTGGGATACCTTTATTGCCGACCTGCAGCGCTCTGCCTGGCAGGCGCCACAGTCACGTACATTTAATGATGACCTGATTCATGCCGCTTTGTTGAGCCATAAAGGTAACTTGCCCGAAGCGGGGCCTTTACAGCAAAATTATGCCTTCATTAATGAAATTTGTGCGCCATCAGATATCAAAACTATCTTCAATAATATTGCGGCACTTGAAACCAGTGACAACAGCTGGTTAGCACGGGCGGCAAGTACCATGCTGAAGGGTGCTCCCTTGTCTGTTGCACTCGGCATTACACTGCAGCGAAAAACCTTACACCTTTCACTGGCCGATGTCTTCCGTCTGGAATATATTGTAGCCCTGCATTGCTGCGCAGATGGGCAGTTGCAGGAAGGCTTTCGTGCCTTGCTGGTAGATAAAGACCGGAACCCGAAATGGCAACCCGCCACCATCAATGAGGTCAGTGATGATTTAGTGGCTTCCTATTTGGTGGCGCCATGGCCAGAATCAGACAGTAATCCCTTGTCTGATCTGGCCTGAAAAGCACGGTTCAATAAATCATATTGAACCATATTGCGCTGCGTTATTTATTTACCAATTTCAGGTTTTTCAAGCGAATAGGGTACAGGAATGAGCTCGATACGGGCTCCTTCCGGACTTCCGACGCAAAGCCGGTCGTGATCAAGCGCAGCCAGCTTGGTTTCAAACAGAATATACGCTTTGTTATTACTCAAGGCGCTATTCACTATAATTCCGCAGGGTTCATTGGTCTCTTGCGCATCAAAAACATCTTTGCCTGCCTGCCAGTCTTCAGGGGTGTTGGTGTCATTAATAACGCCAATAGCCATGCGACGCTTTAAGGTACCCCTGTAATGGCTTCTGGCTACCACTTCCTGCCCAGGGTAACAGCCTTTGGTAAAACTGATGCCGTCAATGACGTCAAAATTAATGCTTTGTGGAATGAACAACTCCTGGTTGCTTTTTTCGGCCCAGGGAATACCGCTTAAAATATCCAGCGCATCCCAATCACCCGCCTCTTGGTGGCTCAGCAATGAGCAAAAGCAGGGAGGGGTATTTTCCTGTGTTGGATAAAAGCATAAAAAACGTTTGTTACCGGCAGCGTCAGGCATACGGATAAAGGTACAGCCGCCAGCCGACAGAACCGACCAGGTCGGGCTATGTTCAAGATCCACACCCAGTTTTTCATTGACTTGGGCCATGGATGCTTTTGACCAGATACCTTTGACCTGTAATGGTTCTGGCTCAAGTTTTACTTTGGCCCTGAGTACATACATACGCAAACGTTTCAGGATGGGTTCGGCAATATCCGAGCGCATCAGAAAATGAAAACACGGCTCATTATTGTCGGAAGGAACTTTCCAGACAAGAAAGCTGCCTAAGACCCGTCCCTTGGGAGAACAATAGGCGGCCAGCGCTGCCCGGTTTTCTGAAACAAGGGAAATATCCTGGGTGATTTGGGATTGCAGGAAAGTAATGGCATCCGCCCCCATGGCAGAGAAAACGGTAAAATGGTTCAGGTCACTTTGAAATAAAGCTTCATCAGTATGTTCTTTGGGTTCTGTAAGCATATGCAATATCCGGTGTTACTTAGACAAAAATGAATGTCTTAATAATAGGCGATATTCTTCAGAAAATATACAAATCCCGATTCCGGGGATGGTTAATTGCACTTATGTGGAAATCGTAATACCTTGCCACGTAAAGTTCCGGACTATCTTATTGCGGCCCTGATTGCCTGATACAATTGAGCCTCATTTATTTTCCAGATACACATGAAATTATTTAAATATCTCGTTTTGGCTTTTGTGGTTTGCGCAGTGCTGCTGGCAATTGGGCTGGGCAGCAAAGTCTGGCGCTGGTCAAATAACCCGGTGCCCATGACAGAACCGGTTGTTGAGTTCAATGTGCCCAAAGGCAGTACCATCCGTTCGGTGGCCGAATCCCTGGTCAGGGCAGGTCTTGATATCGAACCCCAATTGTTTATTTTATATGCCCGCTATACCGGGCAGGACAAACTGTTGAAGGCAGGCGCCTATGAAGTCAGGCAGGGCATGACACCGGTTGATATTTTAACCAGGCTGGAAAAGGGGGATATGATCCAGCGGCAAATCGCCTTAATTGAAGGCTGGACCTATAAACAGATTCGCCAGGCCTTAAAAAACAATAAGGACATCACCCAAACGCTTGATGATACCAGCGATGAGGCCTTGCTTAAGAAACTGGGCGCTTCCGAAACCCACCTTGAAGGGCTGTTTTTCCCTGAAACCTATGTCTTTGTGCCCGGAGACTCAGACTTTGAGATCTTGCGCAGGGCCTATCTTGAAAGCCAAAAACGCCTGATGCAGGCATGGGAAGAGCGAGACCCTGACCTGCCCTTGAAAACACCTTATGAAGCGTTGATCCTGGCTTCTATAGTAGAAAAAGAGACCGGTCACAGTAAAGACCGGGACCGCGTTTCGGGTGTTTTTATTAATCGTCTCAAGGTAAATATGCCCTTGCAAACAGACCCTACCGTTATTTATGGCATGGGTGATAATTACAAAGGGAATATAAGCAAAAAAGACCTGCAAACTGATACGCCGTGGAATACATATACCCGCTCGGGTTTGCCGCCAACACCCATTTCCAGCCCGGGTTATCTGTCATTGCTGGCAGCGGTGCAGCCTGAAAAGCACAAGTTTTATTACTTTGTGGCACGTGGTGACGGTACCAGTGAGTTCGCGGAAAATTTACAAAAACATAATCAAAACGTAAGAAAATTCATACTTAAAAAGGGAAACTGATGAAGGGGCTTTTTATTACCCTGGAAGGGGTGGATGGTGCCGGCAAAAGCACACATATGAAATGGTTGCCTGATTTTTTCAGGGAAATGGGTCAGGAAATCGTCATTACCCGGGAGCCCGGTGGTACCCCCCTTGGTGAACAGCTTCGGGAAATTCTTTTGCATCAGCCCATGACCCAGGAAACGGAAGCCTTGTTAATGTTTGCTTCCCGGCAGGAAAACATTAACCAATTGATCAAACCGGCACTGTCGTCAGGCAAATGGGTATTGTGTGACCGCTTTACCGATAGCACTTATGCCTATCAGGGCGGTGGCCGTCATTTCAGCAACGATAAAATTGCCCGGCTTGAAAGCTGGGTACAAGAGGGACTTAACCCTGATTTAACCTTATTATTCGACGTTCCCCTTGCCGTTTCACGTGAACGTTTGGGCAAACATGAATCACAAGACCGTTTCGAACAGGAAAACGATGCGTTTTTTGAAGCGGTTCGCTCTGTTTATTTTGAACGTGCCCGCCGGGACCCGAAACGCTTTATCGTTGTAGACTCAACCTTACCCTTTGAACAGGTACGCATAGGCCTTGAAGCCGGCTTGCTTGAATTTATCGGGCAGCATAAATAATGGAAGCTCCCAAGTTCCTGCCCTGGCAAACCGAAATTGCAGCGCAATGGCTGGGCAACAAAGAACGTTTCTCACACGCCTGGATCATTCACGGCATCGAGGGCATAGGTAAGTTCCAGTTTGCACACGCTGCCGCGAACAGCTTGCTGTGCGAGACGCCCAAGAATGGCATTGCCTGTGGTCATTGTGAGTCTTGTGCTTGGGTCAAATCGGGAAACCATCCCGATTTAAGGGTGGTTTTATCTGATGCCATGGCCATACAGCAGGGGTTTGCCACAAGCGCTGAAAGTGAGGAAGAGGGCGGCTCAAAGAAAACCATATCACAGGATATACGGATAGAACAGGTCAGGCAGCTTGAAAAACTGTTCAACGTTTCAACACACCGCGGCGGTTACCGGGTCATTGTGTTATATCCGGCCGAAAGTCTTAATACCGCTTCGGCAAATGCCTTGCTTAAAGTATTGGAAGAACCCCCTGAGAACACGATCTTTCTGCTGGTAACGCATTCCATCCAGCGCCTGTTGCCAACCCTGTTATCCCGTTGCCGCCGTCTGGCCTTGCCGGTTCCCGATCAGGCACTGGCTTTATCCTGGTTACAGGAAAAAGGTGTTGAAGAGGCATCTGTCTGGCTGGCCGCAACCGGTGGGGCCCCCCTGAGTGCTTTTAAATACAGCCAGTCCGAGCATGAACCTGTCAGATACTGGCTATCCGCTTTTGCAGAAGCACTGGCAAGACGTGAAATGCCCGATCTTGATAAAATGGCCGAATTACTGGATAAACTGCCGGCTGCACAATGGATTGACAGCCTGCAACGTTTTGTTTTTGATATCTACCTTAACTGTCATGGCCAGACCCCCCGGTACTTTCCCGTTCTGGCGCAACGTACGGCAGCCATTGGGGTGAATATGGCCGCCGAGAAAA
>JAAYHN010000020.1 GCA_012735395.1 Alcaligenaceae bacterium
CGCCTGCTTTGGGTAAGGAATGCCGTCTTGGGTCCAGTGCCATTATCGTGGCGGTCTGTTTAAAAAACCCTTCATGGGCCTGAAATCAGCTTCGCTTTTAGTGGAAAATGAATAAATCAGGGACGACGATTTAAGTATTAATGAGGGAGAGTCCATTCCAAATCTTGTGCTTGCATTGAAAAACGGGAAGAAACAAAAACTGGTGGATCATGCCATTGACACCCAATTCATTGCGATATCCAAATCCAGGGAGCAATTGGAACCCTTAAAAAATAATGTCCTATTTAAAACCTTGATTATTGGGCAAGATGAACCTGAAGATATTGTGGATATGGATGGGCATATAGCAGACATCCTTGGTATTCAGGACGGCTCCGTCGTGATCCTAAGGCCGGATTTGCATGTCCTGGCCAGGTTTAAAGAGTTCGGGCGCAATGAAATAAGTGAAATTATGCGCAGGATTAATTCGGTGAAAACGGAGGAGAAATAAATGAAAAAATTAAACCAGCTTGAGCAACCAGACCAGTTTTATGATGATTTGGCCAATGCGCATAAGGATTTGGATCAGCAGAAAAGCGCTGAGTTAAATGCACGTCTTGTATTAATACTTGCCAATCAGATTGGTAGCCAGAAAGTGTTGTCTGAATGCATTGAGTTTGCTGTTCGCAGTGCTGAACCGATAGCTTAAATAATCTTGAGGGGTAAAAATGAAAGATTTTAAAAAGGTGCTGAACATGAAAAAAATGTATATTGGATTATTAACCGCGTGCTGTTTGCTGCCAATGAGTCTGCAGGCAAAATCGAGTTATCCAGAGCAGGCAATCAGGCTGATAGTTCCCTTTACGCCCGGAGGAGGGAATGATGTATTTGCCAGAACAGTTGCCCAGCCTATGGGCAAGCTTCTGGGGCAATCTGTTATTGTTGAAAATCGTCCCGGTGCTTCCGGCGCGATTGGGGCAGCTGCAGTTGGCAGGTCAATGCCGGCGGATGGTTATACCATTTTGCTGTCGGAAGTGAGTATCCATTCTGTGAATGGCCATCTTCGCAGTAATCTCACTTATGATGCGGAAAAAGATTTGTCTCCGGTAGCCAAGGCAGGTACCTATGATTATATGTTGGTGGTCAATCCAAAAAAAATCAACGCACAAACCTTGGATGAACTTGTTGAGATTATAAAAAAATCGACAGCCAAAAAGACGTATGGTGTACCCGGTATAGGTACGCCCCATCATTTGGGTATGGAGCTTTTTGCAATGAAGGCGGGTCTTGAAATGACCCCTGTCGCATACAGGGGGGCGTCTCCTGCTGTACAGGATTTGTTATCGGGTGAAATTGATCTTATGCTTTCAGACAGGGCAGCTGTCAGGAGCCATATAAAAGCAGGGACATTAAAAGCCATCGCTGTGGCAGGCTCGCAGCGGGTGAAAGAATTTCCCGGGATCCCCACTATTGCCGAATCGGGCATCAAGGATTTTGCAATGGAGTCATGGTTTGGATTGTCAGTCAGAAGTGGAACGCCAGATGCAATTATTGACAAGTTGGCCCAAACCTATGCAGAGGTTATTAAAGATCCTGAAATTATAGCCAGGTTAAGTGAAGCGGGTATAAATGTGACATTTGCATCCCCAAGGAGTTCTCGACTTTCATTAAAGATGAAACCAAACGTTGGGGGGCTTTGATACAGGAGCGTAATATAAAAATAGAGTGATGTTTTTGCTATGGTTTTAAAGCCCTTTGTCTTGTTGTGTAAGGCAAAGGGCTGTTGTTGTTGTTATTGCTTAATGACAGCTGCAACCGCTTCTGACAATGTCGTAGTAGGACGGCCAATCAAGCGTGACAGCTCCTTGCCGTCATGAAACAGGGCATCTTTGCCGGCATCGGTATCCCAGGAAGCCAGGGCAGCGGCCAGGCCTTCAGGTAAACCAACTCCTTGCAGGGCGCTGGCGTAGTCTGTTTCTGGCAGGTTTTTATAGGGAATATCACGGCCGGTTTGTTTTGAAATTTCAGCGGCCAGGTCGTCTAGTGTCCATGCGATGTCGCCCGCCAGTTCATAGGTTTTGCCTTCATGTCCGTTGCCTGTCAGCACTGCTACCGCCGCTTCCGCATAATCGGCCCGGGGGGCCGAGGCAATGCGACCTTTGCCGGCGCTGCCAATGAAGGCGCCGCCTGCCAAAGCACCGGGAATTGAAGCGGTGTAGTTTTCGGTATACCAGCCGTTACGCAAAATGGTATAAGTCAGGCCGGAGTCCTTGAGCATGGCTTCTGTTTCAACGTGTTCGGGCGCCAGGCTTAAGGGGGAAGTATCAGCATGGAGCAGGCTGGTGTAAACAATATGCTTGACGCCGGTTTTCTTTGCCGCTTCAATCACGTTGCGGTGCTGTGCAGTACGCTGCCCAACTTCACTGGAAGAGATCAGCAACAGGGTATCAACGTTAGTGAGTGCCGCCTCCAGGGAAGCGGGAGCCGTGTAGTCTGCCTGGCGCAGGGCAACACCCAGGTCTTTTGATTTTTCGGGGGTGCGTACCAAGGCGATAATATCGCTGGAGGCTACTTTCTGTTTGAGTTTTTCAATAACAAGATGTCCCAGTTGGCCAGATGCGCCCGTAATGGCAATTGTCATGTTTTTACTCCTTCAAGTTGGTTCTGTTGTGGAAATAAATTACACTATAGACTATTAACTAACTTTTAGTAAGTACTTACAAAAAGGTAAGCTTGAAATGAAACCTGATGAAAAAAAACCGGGCGTATCTGGACAGGATCCGCTTTCACTTTCCCAACAGCTGGAACAGGGCAACTTGATGGCGGCTGCCTGTCCATCACGGGAGGTGCTGAAACACCTGACCAGTCGCTGGGGTGTTCTGGTGTTGATTGCGTTGCTGCCGGGTACGCGACGCTTCAGCGAGTTACGCCGGAAAATTGGTGGCGTAAACGAACGCATGCTTGCACAAACGCTGCAATGGCTGGAAAAGGACGGCATGGTTGAGCGCCATGATTACAAGACGGTGCCGCCCCATGTGGAATACAGTCTCAGCCCCCTTGGCCGGGAGGCGGCGGTGAAAGTGCGTGATCTGGCGGACTGGATTGAAATCAACTTGCCTCGTATTATGAAAATACAGGCTGGGGTTAAGCCGGATTGAGGCGGTTTAGCAGATCATTATTTTGAATAATCATTTTTTGATATGCTGGTATTGCAGGAGCTGATCTATAGGTGACCGCAGACACGTAAGGATCATCCCTACTTTGCTTACCCTTAAGTGCGGAAGGCCCCATCATTCATGGTGGGGATGGATAGCACGGGGTCCGAAGGACACCCTTTGCTTGCACTCTTTTCTGTTTCAACTATACTAAACCCATGCAACGCCTCCAAGCCTACCGATTCGAACTGATGCCCAATGGCCAACAGCAG
>JAAYHN010000246.1 GCA_012735395.1 Alcaligenaceae bacterium
ATAAAGTATCAATAATTGACACTTTTATTAAAACAGGAATTTACATGCAAACAAACCATTTTGAACCCGTCCAACGTCTGCATCATTTTGCCTGGCGCTGCAAAGATGCTGAAGAAACACGTGCTTTTTACGAAGACATTCTGGGCCTTCCCCTGGTACACCTGATTCGTGCCGACAAGGTTCCCAGTACGGGCGAACATTGCCCTTACGTACATCTTTTCTTCGCACTCGAAGACGGTTCTTCCATTGCATTTTTTGACCTGGGCGATAACCAGACCGCCTTGCCTTCACCCAATACGCCCGCCTGGGTAAACCATTTGGCGCTTAAAGTCGGCTCGCAGGAGTCGCTTGAACGTGCCAAGACAAAATTGGAAGCGGCCGGCGTTGAGGTACTGGGCGTCACCGATCATGGCTTTGTGCATTCCATCTATTTTTTCGATCCCAATGGCATCCGGCTGGAGCTAACCGTTGATATGTATCCCGATGGGTTTACCGAACAAAGCATCCGGCAGGCACATGAGCGCCTGGCCAGCTGGAACCGGGAAAAAGCCCAGGCGCGTGCCACCGCATTGAATAATTAAGACCCATCGGCAATTAACTATCATTGAAAAGGTATTACGATTTTTATGAAGCATGAAATTGAACAGCAGTGGATACACGTCAGCTATAAAGAAACCAGCAAATTCACGGAAACCTACGGTTTTGTTGGCAGCCAGGGAACCGTCAATCTTGAGGGGGTACTGATCAAACCCAAAAACCATCGCGGCAAAACCCTCTTTCTCATGATGCACCCAACATCTACGCTGCAACTGTTACCCCTGCCAAATGCCATGGCCGCTGCCGGTTATCCGGTGCTATGTATGGGCAGCCGCTATGTTAAAAACGACACTTCGTTAATTTATGAAAAAATCCTGCTGGATCTAGGTGCCTGCGTACGTTATGCCAAAGAACAATTGGGATTTGAAAAAGTCATTCTGCTGGGCTGGTCTGGCGGCGGCTCTTTATCACTGTTCTACCAATCACAGGCCCAGAACCCGACCATTACCCATACACCGGCGGGTGACATGGTGGATGTCAAGGCCGCCGGCCTGATTCCCGCTGATGGTGTCGTGCTGGAAGCCGCACACCGCGCCCGTGCCCGTTGCCTGAGCGAATGGATCGATCCGTCGGTTACCGATGAGCTCAACCCGGACCAACGCAACCCCGAGTTTGACCTGTACGCCCCCTCACAGAATATACAGATCCCTTACCCGCAAGAATGGCTGCAAGCCTATCGACAGGCGCAACTGGCACGTGTACGGCGCATTACAGACTGGGTACAGGAAACCCTGGAAACCCTGAAAAAACGCAATACGGCAGAACTTGAACGCTGTTTCGTCACGCACCGGACCATGGCTGAACCCCGCTTTCTGGATGGCAGCATCGACCCCAATGACAGAAAAATTGGACATTGCTATATGGGCATACCTGAAACCGTGAATACCGGCCCGGTTGGCCTGGCCCGTTTTTCCACCTTGCGCTCCTGGCTATCGCAATGGTCTATCGACCATTCCCGTGCAGACGGTGAGAGTTGTGCCAAGCAGATTACCGTTCCTTTTCTGGCGATTGAACACAGTGCCGATGATGCGGTACCCCAACCCGATATTGGCCTGATGTACCAGGCCTGCAACAGCACAGACAAGGAAATGCATTGCATAAAAGGTGCCAATCATTACTTCAAGGGGCAACCCGAAGAGTTGGCCACTGCTGTTACATTAATTACTGACTGGACCCAGAAACACGGCTGGTAAACAGGCAGGACACTGCGCTATCTTTTAAAATAAACAGGAGACAATTATTACCATGTCAAATTCCACTCATTTTCACGGTTCCCGTTTTGCTGCGCTCTTGCGCAATATCTGTGCCGGTACGGCCCTGCTGCTGGCCCAGCAGCTTCAACCCGCCCTGGCCCAGGAATATCCACAAAAAACCATTAAATGGATTGTGCCCTATGCCGCAGGTGGCGCCTCGGACATTCTGGCACGCATACTAAGTGAGCAGATCGGTGCCGAACTCAAGCAACAAATCATTATCGAAAACCGTCCCGGTGCCGGCGGCACCATTGGTACAGCCGCCCTGGCCAAGGCTCCTGCCGATGGCTACACACTGGCAACGGCCGATAACAGCACCTTGTTCAATAATTGGCATTTGTTCAGCAATTTAAGCTACAAGCAGCAGGATTTTGATTATGTAGCCACTACTGCTTACCTTCCCCTGCTGTTAGTGGTCAATGTCGACACGCCAGTCAAGAACTACCAGGAATGGCTTGAATGGATCCGGAAAAGTCCGGAAAAGGTCAGTTATGCCTCGCCCGGCATCGGATCCCCCCACCATATTGCCATGGAAACCTTAAGCGACCGTGAAAGCATTCAAATGGTACACGTTCCCTATCGGGGCGATGCAGCCGCGATTGTGGATATTGTGGGCGGCCAGATCCAGACCGCACTGATTGGCGTCGCCAACGCACGCCCGTATCAGGATGACCCACGCGTACGTTTTCTGGCCGTGACCGGATCTAAACGTTTAAGCAGCATGCCCGATGTGCCCACTTTTGAAGAGCTTGGCCTGAAAAACTTCCAGGGCAGCGCGGAACAGGGCATCATAATGCCAGCCGGCGTACCCAAAAACGTAGTTGATATCTGGAACAGGGAAATCGCCAAGGCGCTGGAAATTCCAGCCGTACGCGAAAGGCTTGAAACGCTTGGCATGTACCCGGTTATTTCCAGCCCGGATGAATTCAAGTCTTATGTAAATGACCGGGCCAAACAGGCGGGGGAAATCATTAAGAAAAGCGGTATTACAATTAATTAAGTGAATATGAGTATGTAAAAAGCACTTCATTTTGGAGTGCTTTTTTATGGCATTTTATATGCTTCCTGGTTCCCAAGGATTAATGACGGCAAGCCCTGCTGCCTCAAAAGGACTAGTGTCTCGTGTGGCAACTAGAAAACCATGTGTGGCAGCAGTCGCCGCAATATAGCCATCTGCCATCGCAATGGCTTTACCCTCTACCCTGGCTCTTGCCATCAAACCGGCATAGTTTTTGGAAGCCTCTAAATCAAAGGCTAACACACGACCAGAAAAAATAGGCAAAACCTCACGTTCCATTCGTTCCTGATAGATTTTGCGACGCTTCCCTTCTGGCATCGTTGCAAGACCATAGCGCAGTTCCGCTACAGTCACAGCAGACATATACAGAGTTTCGATGGCTTGCTTATCTATCCAGGACAACACATTGACGTTCGGTTCAATCTTCCAAAGTTCCGAAATAACGTTGGTATCAATGACGATCATTCAAATCTCATGGGTTCAGCGGGCGTCTTGTCACGCAATTGGTCAAATTGTTCAGCTTCCTCTTGGGTCATTCCACCCGCTTCACGGGCAATGGAGGTTAACAAAGAACCCAATTTAATGCGCCCTGCCGGTTTGGTAACCTGTTCAAGAATGAAACGAATCTCCGCTTCAGTGCTACGGCCATGAAGCGCCGCACGTACACGAAGCGCACGATGTACATCTTCCGGTATATTTCTTACGTTCACGTTTGCCATTTTAGTGCCCTCCATAAAAAAACGATACCAATGACATCATAATATCACCTTTGATATCAAATTATAAGTGTTTTTATTTAACAGTCGTTTTTTCAAATATTTAATTCAGGTGCAAACTTAAACTTACCGTCAAGTGCAGGAATGGACCAGGTATTACCCGTTCAACGGGAAACACCTGCTCTCTTACACTGATTATTCAAGAACAATCTGGTTTTCTTCAATAACCACTTTCCAGCGAGCCCTGTCATCATTTATAAATTGAACAAGCTCTTTACTTGATTTTGGCTCCTGAATATATAAACCCAATGATTCAAATTTTTTCTGGAACGTTTCATCTTTCAGGGTTTTATTAATGGCTCCCCGTAATTTATCAACCGCTTCGCTTGGGGTGCCTTTGGGCGCTGCGACACCAAACCATGTAGAAGCCTGGTAATCTGAGTTTCCAAGTTCTGCGACAGTAGGTACATCAGGCAAAACACCCAGACGTTTTGAGGTTGTAACCGCCAAAGCCTTCACCCGATTATCTTTGATTAAGGGCAAAGAAGTGCTGATACCATCAATCATCAATTGGGTATCATTTGCCATCAGGGAGGTAAGGGCCGGTGAACTGCCATTATAGGGAATATGGGTTACTTTAATCGTAAGCTTACCGTCAAGCGCACAGTTCATAACTAGAGACTTCTGCTGCTAACTGTCGTTTAAATTCACTGGGTGGTAAGTTACCCAATGACTCATGGGGTCGTTCCTCGTTATAACTTAACATCCAGGCCCAACTGAGGTCTCGCACCTGATCCAGCGATGAGAA
>JAAYHN010000247.1 GCA_012735395.1 Alcaligenaceae bacterium
CGTAAACGCTTTCAACGTTTTGCAGATACATGGCCAGGCGTTCAAGGCCGTAGGTGATTTCACCGGTGGTGGCGGGGCAGTCAAGGCCGCCCACCTGCTGGAAGTAGGTGAACTGGGTGACTTCCATGCCGTTGAGCCAGACTTCCCAGCCCAGGCCCCAGGCGCCCAGGGTCGGGTTTTCCCAGTCATCTTCCACAAAACGGATATCGTGTTCCTGGGGGTTAATGCCAAGCGCCTGCAGTGAGCCAATATAAAGATCAAGAATATCGGGTGGTGCCGGTTTCAATACCACCTGATATTGGTAATAGTGTTGCAGGCGGTTGGGGTTTTCGCCATAACGGCCGTCTTTGGGGCGGCGTGAGGGCTGGACATAAGCGGCGTGCCAGGGCTCGGGGCCGATGGCGCGCAGGAAAGTGGCCGTGTGGGAGGTACCGGCCCCCACTTCCATATCATAGGGCTGCAAAAGCGCACACCCCTGAGTGTCCCAGTATTCTTGAAGTTTTAATATGATTTGCTGAAAAGTAAGCATGAATTCGACTCTAGCATCGGGTAAATAACCAAACCTTAGATTTTAGGGTATTTGTGGTGGTTCTAGGGATAAATTGCCACCTTAAAGGGTAAAATGCAAAAAATTATCTGAAACTGGATTGGAGACAACATGACAGCGTTAGTAAAATCGGAAATTATTGGCCGGGTATTGCTTATTACCATTAACCGTCCGGAAGCCCGTAATGCACTTACTTACGACACTTCTTTTGCCCTGGCAGAGGCACTTGACCAGCTTGATGGCAATGACGATATTACGGTTGGCATTCTGACCGGGCAGGGCAATACGTTTTGTGCCGGCATGGATTTGAAAGAGTTCGCCAAAACCCAGCGTCGTGCCGTGGTGCCTGGCCGTGGCCTGGGCGGCTTATGCGAGGCCCAGCCGCAAAAACCCTTGATTGCCGCTGTAGAAGGTTATGCCCTGGCCGGTGGTTGCGAACTGGCGCTGGCCTGCGACCTGATTATTGCGGCTGATAACGCCCAGTTTGGTTTGCCCGAGGTTAAGCGTGGCCTGGTGCCTGGTTCGGGCGGCATGTTACGGCTGCCGCAAAGGATACCCTATCATATTGCCATGGAGGTGCTGTTAACGGGTGATATGCTGCCCGCCCAGCGTGCCTGGCAGCTTGGTTTGGTCAATCACCTGACAGAACCGGGTAAAGCACTTGAAGCTGCGTTAAAATTGGCAGACAAGATTGCGGCCAACGGTCCTTTGGCTGTGCGTACGGTCAAGCAAATCATGGTGCAGTCACAAGACTGGCGCCAGGAAGACATGTTTGCCCTGCAGCAGCCACGGATGGCACATATTTTTACCTCTGAAGATGCCAAAGAGGGCGCAACGGCCTTTGCCGAAAAGCGTGCTCCGGTCTGGAAAGGTAAATGAAATAGCCGTTGGCAGTGGCCTGTCGCCGGCAGTCAATATTCTGTTTATGGTTTATATTAAAAGCCCGCCTCAAGCGGGCTTCAACCTGTTTTTTTGTTAAAAGTTGATCAAATTATGACTACCATTATCAAGGAAAATGATCTGACGCAATCCATTGCGGATGCCATTCAGTTCATTAGTTTTTATCACCCCGCCGATTACATTCAACACCTGGCCCGTGCCTATGAGCGTGAAGAAAGTGCAGCGGCAAAAGATGCGATCGCACAAATCCTGACCAACTCCCGCATGTGTGCCGAAGGTCATCGCCCGATTTGTCAGGATACCGGTATTGTGAACGTTTTCCTGAAAGTGGGTATGGATGTCAAGTTTGAGCTGAAAGGCACTTTACAGGAAGCCTGTGACGAAGGGGTGCGTCGTGGCTATCTTGACCCTGACAACAAGCTGCGTGCATCGGTTCTGGCCGATCCCATTTTTGAACGTAAAAACACCAAAGACAACACACCCTGTATTCTGCATGTCGAACTGGTGCCTGGCGATAAGGTAGACGTCCAGGTGGCCGCCAAAGGTGGTGGCTCTGAAAACAAAACCAAGTTCGCCATGCTTAACCCAAGCGATTCCGTGGTGGATTGGGTTCTGAAAACAGTCCCCCAAATGGGTGCCGGCTGGTGTCCGCCGGGTATGTTGGGTATTGGTATTGGTGGTACGGCAGAAAAAGCCATGTTAATGGCCAAACAGTCACTCATGGAAGACATTGATATGTACGAGTTGCTGGCCCGTGGCCCGCAAAGCAAACTCGAAGAGCTGCGTATCGAACTGTATGAAAAAGTGAATGCGCTGGGTATTGGCGCACAGGGCCTGGGTGGCTTAACCACGGTGCTGGATATCAAAATCAACACGTACCCAACGCATGCGGCTTCCAAACCCATTGCCATGATCCCGAACTGTGCGGCAACCCGTCATGCGCATTTTGTGCTGGACGGTTCCGGTGTGGCTGTTTTAACACCACCCTCACTGTCAGACTGGCCTGAAGTTCACTGGGCCCCCGATTACAACAAGTCAAAACAGGTGAATCTGGATACCCTGACCAAAGAAGAAGTGGCCAGCTGGCAACCTGGCCAAACCTTGCTGCTGTCAGGCAAAATGTTAACCGGCCGTGACGCGGCGCATAAACGTATCCAGGACATGCTGGCCAAAGGCGAGCAATTGCCGGTCGATTTCACCAACCGTGTTATTTACTATGTTGGCCCGGTTGATCCGGTCCGTGAAGAAGTGGTTGGCCCAGCAGGCCCAACGACAGCGACCCGTATGGATAAATTCACCGACATGATGCTGGAAAAAACCGGCCTGATCTCCATGATCGGTAAAGCCGAGCGTGGCCCTGTCGCAATCGAGTCCATTCGCAAGCACAAGTCTGCTTACTTAATGGCCGTGGGTGGTTCTGCTTACCTGGTGTCCAAGGCCATCCGTAGTGCCAAGGTGGTTGGTTTTGATGACCTGGGCATGGAAGCCATTTACGAGTTTGAAGTGAAAGACATGCCCGTAACGGTGGCGGTAGACTCCGAGGGTACTTCTGTTCATAAAACAGGTCCACGTGAGTGGCAAGCCAAAATCGGTAAAATTCCGGTTGCGGTAGAAGAGCTGTAAGCGGTTCTTGTCATATAACAAAAAATCTCCTGCCGGTTTAGAGCTGGCAGGAGATTTTTTTGTGTCTGGAAGGTATGTGTGTTGTCAGCTTAATGTTTCTCACATGGCAAGATGACCATGAGCATGAGTTACAACAATGCAATACCCTGGTCTTTGCATTGTTCCAGCAAGGCTTGTAATGAGCCCTGTTGCAGTACCAGTTCAGGCGCCAGCTCCTGTAAAGGCAATAACACAAAGGCCCGTTCGTGCATGCGTGGATGGGGCAAAGTCAGTTCTGCCGAGTTATTTACTTCCCGGTTGAACAGCAGGATATCCAGGTCCAGTGTGCGGGGCGCATTTATATACGGGCGTTCACGGCCATGCTTGTTTTCCAGGGATTGCAGAAAATGCAATAAGCTTAAAGAATCCAGCCCGGTTTCCAGCCTGGCTACGGCATTGACATAATCAGGCCCGGAGGAATCCACTGGTCTGCTGCGGTAAAAACGGGAGCACTTTATATGGTGAATGTCAGGATGGGCTGCCATGTCGTCCAGGGCCAGTTGCAGGGTGTTTTCACTTTCGCCAAGGTTGGAGCCAAGGCCAATATAGCTGATGTTCATGTGGCAATCAGGGCTGGTTCTGTTGTGGCAACGGTTTTCTTTTGGTGGCCGGGCGGCGGCGTTTGCGTTTGCGGGGGGCGCTGGCACCGGGCGTACCTTTCTGCTTTTCTATCAGCTCTTCTATCATGTCAGTTTTTGTAGCGGCATCACCATCGGCCAGGTCCATCCACCATTGCGCCTGGACACTGTCAAACTCGCCACTGGCAGCGCGTAATTGCAGAAAATCGCAGGCCGCCCTGAAACGGGGCTGTTCTGTCATTTTCCAGATTTGGCGTGGAATGGGGCGTTCAAAACGTGGCTGCATGAACCAGATTTCGCGCATATCGGTGCTGTGCCGGCGCTGGATGGCCAGTTTGTGTACCTGTTCATTAAGCACCTGGTCGGCCGCATGCACCAGGGCCTGCATGGAAGGCTCTTTTTGGGCAATATTGCGTTTCCAGTAGACATCAACCAGACGCCATAATAAAGCGGCATATAAAAAGCTGGGGCTGACGGATTTGCCGGAGCGTACGCGGTGATCGGTGCGGTCCAGGGTCAGCTCGACAAATTTCTGGCCACCGGGTTGCTTCAGAACGATATCCAGCAGGGGAATGGTGCCGTCGTGCAGGCCTTCGGCCCGCAGCTGTTTCAGGCAGGCCAGGGCATTACCGCAAGTCATTAATTTGAGGGTTTCATCAAACAGGCGGGAGTCGGGTACATTGGATATGAG
>JAAYHN010000248.1 GCA_012735395.1 Alcaligenaceae bacterium
GTGACAATCAGCCGTGAAGAAGCCGTACAACGCTGCCCCGTTGAAAAATAAGAACCCTGGACCGCGCACTCCACCGCCGCATCCAGATCGGCATCATCAGTCACAACTAACGGGTTCTTGCCACCCATTTCCAGCTGTACCTTACCCATACGGGCCACCACTTTGGCCGCAATGGCTTGCCCGGTAGCGACCGAACCGGTAAAGGAAACCCCGTCCACCTCGCGGCTGCTAACGATTTCCTCGCCCACCACCGAACCACGCCCCATCACCAGATTCAACACCCCGGCGGGCAAACCGGCCCGTACCAGGATATCCACCAACGCCCATGCACTGGCAGGCACCAGCTCGGCGGGCTTGAACACAACGGTATTGCCGTAGGCCAGGGCAGGCGCAATCTTCCATGCCGGGATGGCAATCGGGAAGTTCCAGGGTGTGATAATGCCAATAACCCCCAAAGGCTCACGGGTAATTTCAATATCCACCCCGGGCCGTACCGAAGGCAGTTTTTCACCGGCCATGCGCAGCACTTCACCGGCAAAAAAACCGAATATCTGTCCGGCGCGAGCCACTTCGCCAATGGCTTCGGGCAAGGTTTTGCCTTCTTCACGGGCCAGCAGTTGGCCCAGCTCATCTTTGCGCGCAAGGATTTCGGCCGAGGCTCGGGCCAGGATATTGGAACGTTCTTGCATGGGAAACATGGCCCAAACCGGGAAAGCATCCCTGGCGGCCTGGATGGCAGTTTGCGTCTGTGCCAGATCCGCCTGGCTGAACTCACCCACAATATCATTGATATTGGATGGGTTGCGATTAATACTGACTGAATCGGCGCTCACCCATTGACCACCGATATGATTCTTGAATAATTGTGTACGCATATAGACCCGCTAAACTGAACCAGAAGGAGCCCTGTAGCCTGACACCACAGGGCCTTTATGATTCCGCAGTATAGGACATACTGCCGGATCCACCCATGCGCTGGATACATAGCAGCTTTGCCATGCAACCGTTTGGTTTCCGTTGCTAAAAGCGCCAGATTTACGGGGTAGCAGCCGTTTCGGGCACATAAATCATGCGCCCGTCATCCAGCCGGTAGGTAATGCCGGCCTTGATGCCCTGGCCCTGCCCAATTTCACCATTAGACTCATAACGGGTCAGCTCTTCACCCTCTTTAATGGTCATGGTCATATTGGCCTTGCCGGGGTTTTCAATAACGATCACATCCTGGGCGGCATACGGATTAAGCGGGTTAAGGGCAACCACCACCATCAAGATCCCTATCACCACCAGAAACAGGTCAATCATGTTAACCACCGAAAGGATAGGATCGTCTGCCTCATCAGATTCCAGAAATCGCATGTTTAGGCCTCCTGCGGTACAAGCAGGCCCTGGCGTTCCAGCTCACGCAGTTCCTGTAACAGCCAACGCCGCCGCACCGTCAAAATGAAAAACGTAATGCTGGCGGCAATCAATGCCAAAATAACCGCTGAAAAAGCGGTCACCAGGTTCTCGCCAACACCGGCGGCATTGCCCCCGCCAAGCGCCAGCAAGGCTGGCCCCATGGGTATCATGGTGGCAATCAAACCCAGCATGGGTGCCGTGCGCGACACAATACGCAACAGTTCCAGGCGATGCATAATCCATAGTTCCAGATCATCTGCAGTGCCACCATGGCTGGCATGCTGCTGGCGCAGCACCAGTTGCGCGCGTTGCCGGCGCCGTTGCCACCACTCAACGGCAAAACCGCCCAACGAAGCAAAGGAATACAACAGGCAAAGCAAAATCATTACAAGTACGGGTGCAAGAAAA